>JAQWFF010000039.1 GCA_028704525.1 Candidatus Dojkabacteria bacterium
AGATACATTTCAAACCCTGGTAAGGTTCTTCGATTGCCGTCGAATTAAACCACGCGCTCCTCCGCTTGTGCGGGTCCCCGCCAATTCATTTGAGTTTTAGCCTTGCGGCCGTACTTCCCAGGCGGGATGCTTAACGCGTTAGCTGCGGCACTCAATACTTCCATCCGATTCCGAAGAATTAGATAGTTGTACCAAACACCTAGCATCCATTGTTTACGGCGTGGACTACACGGGTATCTAATCCGTTTTGCTACCCACGCTTTCGAGCCTTAGCGTCAGACAAAGACCAGCGAATCGCCTTCGCCACTGATGTTCCTCCCAATATCAACGCATTTTACCGCTCCACTGGGAATTCCATTCGCCCATTCTTGTCTCTATTTTTGTAGTTTCGAAAGCCCTCCCACGGTTAGGCCGTGGTATTTAACTCAAGACTTACAAAAACGCCTACGCTTCTCTATACGCCCAATTAATCCGGATAACGTTTGTACCCTACGCATCACCGATGCTTCTGGCACGTAGTTAGCAGGTACTTATTCATATGGTACAGTCATCTATTCGTCCCATATAAAAGGAGTTTACAATCCGAAGACATTCATCCTCCACGCTGTGTCGCTGCGTCAGGGTTGCCCCCATTGCGCAAGATTCCTAATTGCTGCCTCCCGTAGGAGTATGGACCGTGTCTCAGTTCCATGGTGGCTGACCGCGCTCTCACGCCAGCTACCCGTCTTAGCCTTGGTGAGCTATTACCTCACCAACAAGCTGATAGGATACGGACTCATCTCAAAGCGCCTGAGCTTTACTATGTATTCCGAAGAATACAAAGACTATCGAATATTACCCCGCCTTTCGGCGAGCTGTTTCCGACTTTGAGGCAGATTATCCATATATTACTCACCCGTTTGCCACTATTCTAAGCGAAAAATCATCAACCGAAGTTTCAGAAATCTCATAAAGAATCGTTCGACTTGCATACCTTAGGCACACAGCCAACGTTCATCCTGAGCTATGATCAAACTCTCATTGAAAAAAAGCTTGACTAAACATATTACCGAAGTAATATGACCAACCAGCTAGTATGTTGGATTTAATTTTGTTATCTGACTAAATGAATTGTGTGAACTATTCGCACATCACACAAAAATTCCAGAAAGTCATAATTGTTTTAGACTTCCTGTCACTCTTCAACTTTTAAGGAGCTGAGAGAGGTAACCAACGAAGATAAAATACTAAACAATTGAACTTCAGGGTTTCGTTAAAGCAAAACTTTAAGAGGAAGCCTGTATCTCCTTGAGTATCCCAAACTCGTGGGAAGAATTCTAACACATCAAATACATATATGCAAGTACTATTTAGAGGGTTTTCTAATAGAATAAAGATGTTCTAACTCCTCTGCTGTTGTGGCCTCTTCTGGACCCTTATCCCTACCCCATTCTATTAGTCTTGGGAACCTTAAGGAGAGACCAGAACCAATATTAATATTTGCTTTTATATTCCTTGTAATCTCATCTGATTCTACAGAGAAAACTATCTTAGGTTCTACCCAAACATCGGGTTTTAGAAGTTCATCAACCTCTACGTTCTTTGGCTTATTCCTTAGGGATATCATTTCTAACTCAGAAAGAGTATTTTTTAACTGTTCATCCGAAAATCCTGTCCCCACCTTACATATACCTTCAAACCTATCATCTTTGTCATTATATAAAGCACCTAATACCGCTCCTATACCTATCTTCCCTCTTTTACCAAACCCACTATAGTAACCAATTGCAACCAGATCTATTGTATCTACAAGCTTTTTCTCCATTGACTTCTTTAACTTTATCCACTCATAATTCCTTACTCCGGGAAGATATGAACCATTAAACTGTTTAACTATTATTCCCTCAAGCCCCTTTTGTACATTCTCATTGAAAATATTAATCAACTCATCTTGTCCATTGATTACCTTTGTTAAACATATCTCTATGCTACCTGACAGATGTTTAAAATCTTTATCCAAAATCCTTATCCTTTTTTCCGTATCTTCTTCTGACAAATCTACATCATTAAGATAGAGGATATCAAAAACAAATGCCTTTACAGGGATGTCTTCTTGCTTTCCTTTTATCCCATACTTTCTTCTCCTTTGCATTGTTTCCTGATAGCTAAGGAATCTATCATCCTTATAATTCCATCCTAAAACTTCTGAATCTAATACAAATGATTCTTTTTTTACATTCATGGCACTCTCTACAATCTCAGGGAACATTTCTGTAACATCCTCTAAATTTCTTGTAAATAACCTTACCTCATACTCATCAATACTGTTTTTGAATAATCCGTTTTGCTTTTCAATACTTATATGCTTACACCATATTCTTTGGTTATCCTTTACCAGCGTATCTTTCCTATATTTATGTATCTGACATCTTAAACCATCAAATTTAGGTTGGACAAAAAATGAATCTCCTAAACGCTCTATAACCTCTTCAAATGAACCAACCCTCTCTACCAACCTAGATAGAACAGGAACACCTGGGGTAATTTTAAGAGTAGATAGTTTTGATTCATTTTCTTTTGCCAAGGAACATATATATCCTAAGTCGGTACTTACTCCATATGCCCTGTCAAGTTGTTCTCTTAGCCCCTTATCTCCACTTAACATTATCGAGATACTATCCAAGACACTCTTTGAACTAAATCCTAATCTTAATTCTCCACATATTATCCTTGCAAGAAACTTAGATTCTAATGGGGACATCCTCTTTAGGAGTTTTATTATTAAATCGAACTTCTTTTCAGATGAGCCAGTACCTTGTGTTTTTACTATCTCCCAAAGAGAGTTGTATAAATCTATTAAAGATAATCCTGATTCTTTGTATTCTAAAATTTCTGATACATATTCTGAGAGAGTACCTATATCCCCCATTTCCATATATTTTTTACCTAGCTTTTCCTTATGTAGTATCTCTAATATCTTTAGGAAGCTTTTCTGTGAGAAATTGAATTCACTTTTTACAAATAATGGCGCTACCCTACCCTGTACAAGATAACAAAGGATTGATGCTTCGTTTTTATCTAGTTCTTTAAGTAGATTAGAAAGGATTAAACTCATCTCATTTCTAGAGGAAGTTTTTTCTATCGTATTGAAGTGTTCTGATATCTTTCTAAAACTAACCATGTATATATTTGTAATATGTAGACTTAGTTGAACCTTTTTGTGATGCAACTCCTAAACCAACTAATACATCCATATCTCTTCTTAATGTTCTACTAGATACTGAAGGTACAAGACTTGTAAGATCCTTGGCCGATACTTTCCCATTCTTCTTGAGCATATCAAAAATCATTTGTTGACGAGGATTAATATCCAAAACTTTTTCCTCATTAAGTTTTTTCGGACCAATTTCTTTACACTCCTTTGGAACAGATATATTAGCCTGCTTCCTTTGTATAATCTTTTTTATCAAAAATGCACCTAAAACAAATCCAGCAAGACCAATTATTATACCCATTCCATTATCTTTTCTTCTTTCTTCTCCCATATCATTAATTATATTCTAATTACTTCAATTGTGAAAGATTATCTCCTACTGAAGAATGTACATCTAATGGGACATCAAGAGATACAACATTTTTCATTATGTCTTTTGCTCTCGCTTCGAACTTTTTTACACATTCCTCTTTTATTTCAAATACAAGCTCATCATGTATTTGTAATATTATATATGCCTTCTCTTTAAAGTCTTTATCTATTAAATCCTTTAATTTAACCATTGCCAGCTTCATTATATCTGCTTCGCTTCCTTGTATTGGCATATTTACAGCCTCTCTTTTTGCCGCTTTGTTCATCCTTATATTCTTTGATCTTATCCCCCCTATCATTCTTGTAGTACCAAACATTGTTTGTACAAAACCTCTCTTGTATGCTTCTTTTTCAAGTATTCTAATATATGATTCAACACCGATGTAGTGCTCAAAGTAGTTTTGAATATACTCTTGAGCAACTTTTCCATCTATCTTCAGAAGGTTTGCTAATCCAAATGCTGTCTGTCCAAAGAGAATTGCAAAGTTAACTGTTTTTCCAACAGATCTTTCCTCTTTCGTTACTTCCTCTAATTCCTTTCCTAATATTCTCGATGCTGTAGCGGTGTGAATGTCTAAACCATCTTTAAAATCCTGTATTAGGAGGTCATCTTTTGACATATCTGCCATTATACGAAGCTCTATCTGTGAGTAGTCCATACCAACAAACTTATAACCCTCCCTTGCTATAAATGCCCTTCTTAACTTCTCAGACCATTCTCCCTGTGCTGGGAGATTTTGCATATTAGGATTTACAGAGGAGAATCTTCCAGATGTTGTTCCCGTTTGTTTAAAATCTGTATGTATTGCCATATCGCTATCCTCTTTTGCCATCTGCAACATAGGAGATGTATATGTACCAAAGATTTTTGATAGCTCCCTATATTCTAATATCTTCTCTATACATGGATGGGCTCCTACAAGTTTATATAGAACATCCTCTCTTGTTGACATCCCTTCTGTAGATGAGAGTCCTAATTCATTAAATAGGACATCTGAAAGCTGTTTAGGAGAGTTAATATTAAACTCATGGCCTACAGTTCCAAATATGTCTTTTGTTATTTTATCTAGTTTTTCTTTTAACTGATTATTTAATTTTTCAAGATACTTTACATCGACCTTTATACCTTTTTGCTCCATATTTGCAAGAACGAAGGATATTGGTATCTCAACCTTTCTTAGCACTCCAAGAAGATATTCGGAATTTATACCTAAAAGTTCTTTTATGCTCTTTTGAGTATATTCATACAACTCCATATCATTGACCTTTTTTAACTGTATTTCCTTGATTTCCTCAATACTATCTAACACATACTCTATATCAAGAGGGGATATCTTTTCAGTTAATACCCTACCCGCATAGTCAAAAGCCAGGTCCTTTAATGTTGATTCTCTACGCTCTGAATTGATTAAGTGAGAAAATAGCGATATATCAAAACTTTTGTCGGTTTCTATATTAAATTTAAAACCCTTGTGTGAAACCATATTTTCAAGGTTATAAAATACCGTTTCACAGTTAAGGGTTGCCGTGCAACTATCTTTTTCATAACCAACATACGTTTTTACCCCCGAGTTGTCCACAATTCTGAAAAGGATAAGTGACCTTTCTGTGCTAGACTCTGTCTCTTCTATAAAACAAATCGTTACCTCAACTGCATTTTTTAATAATTTATACAAACCATCTTGGTCCACCCACTCTATATTCTTTTGGCTACTATTAAATATATTCAATTGGGGAGCAAAAACAGCCTTCTCCTTGCCAAATATCTCCTCAAGTTTAGGGATTAGAGACCTAAATTTGAATCTCTGGAACACCTCCAATACATTTCTCCTATCAAAATCTCTCATAAGACACGACTCAAGCAAGATATCTATACCAACCTCTTGCTCTATCCTTGCCAATTTCCGACTTAATTCTGCCTGCTCTATGCCTTCACCAAATAACACCTGAAGTCTTGGTTTTAGTTTTGTTAGATTCTTATATATAGTATCCATATCCTCATATTCTTTTAGAAGCTCTATGGCCGTTTTATCCCCTATGCCCTTGATTCCTGGTATATTGTCTGATGCGTCTCCCACTATTGCCTTGTAGTCAACTATCTGATGAGGATATACACCTAAATATTTAAATACCTCTTCCGAGTCATACGCCACAAGATTGCTAAAGTTACCAGATGGAAGACACACCTTTACATCACCCCTAACCAATTGTAGAAGATCCCTATCCCCACTTAATATATATAATTCCAAATTTTCATCTCTCCATTTTCCACTATCAACCATTTTCGATATTGTTCCCAATATATCATCTGCCTCAAAACCATTCTTCTTTATAATCGGGATATTAAACGCCTTTAGGA
>JAQWFF010000040.1 GCA_028704525.1 Candidatus Dojkabacteria bacterium
GTTGGTCTGTTAAAAAATCTATCAATATAGCGAAGAATGGTGTTAAGGTTGGGGTCAAGAAAAGAGAGGTATTAGTAGATAAGGATATAGAAAAGAGTAGGTTGCAACTTAGGAAGACAATTATACATGAGGTTGGTACTCATGCATTGAGGTCATACAATGGTCTACTAAGTGGTTTTGAGGCCTTTAGTAAACCAAATCTTCCAGAGTATCTTGATATAGAGGAGGGGTTGGCTACATGGAATGAGTATAATATGGGTCTTCTTACAGAAAAAATTCTTAGAAACAAAGCAGCATTAACATGGGCGATATATATTGGAGAGGAGCTATCCTTTAGGCAGTTATATAATGTTCTTCTTGGTGGCTTTCCTAGACTATCAGCTTTTAATATCGCGTATAGGGTTAAAAGAGGTCTTTCTGATACATCATATCCAGGTATATATACGAAGGACATTGTATATTTCAGAGGTTTTAGAAGGATATTAAAGAAATTAGAAGAGAATCCAACACTATATGACAAATTATATGCAGGAAAGATTGGTTTAAAGCAGTGTGAATGGGTAGAGGATGGTTTAATACCAAAGGCAAAGAAAGTACCTACAAAGAATGATTGGATAAATATATTTAAGAAGGCTGGTATCTAATATTAATTTATTATATATTTAGATATGAAGAATATATTATTTGGACCAGATACTGGTTCATAGTATCTAATATATTAATACATTTTTTATGAGAAGAAATTCGGCTATATCAGACGGTTAGGATGGGTTTATAGAAGATATGTTCAGTTTTAAATATCGACTAAAAGGCCGTTATTATTGCCTCTGCTATATTTACAGGTTTCCCTTCTATCTTTGTTTCGTATGCCTTAAATCCTGGATGTAGGCTTAGTTCTTGTACACATGGTTTACCATGTATATACATAAAATCTACCGCTATAAAATCAGCTTCCAAAACACTTGCTACCTTTTCTGCTATTGTTCTTATCTCTTCATTTGGTTCGTTATACATTTCATATATTCCCTTATTTACTGTCATAAAGCCTTTAGATGCTGTTCTTTTCCATCCTCCAATAACCTTCCCTAATTTAACAAATATTCTATAATCTTCCGCAGTATCAGAGAGTTCTTGGATAAAGAAATCTTCTAGGTTACAATCTCTTAGCCTCTCTTGTTTATAATCTTCATCCTTTTCAATCTTGTATACATTCTTCTTAATTTTTTCTTTCCCATCTATAATCTCAACCCTGTTTATTCCAGCATATTCTTTTATTATTAGTGGGTATTCTTTTAACATTTCTCTTGGTTCTAGATATTTGCCATCTGTTCTGTAATATGTTTGAAAACAGGGGAGGTTATATTTTGAACATAGCAAAGAAATGGCTACCTTATTATAATATGGAAGATTTTTAATTGCTTTGGAATTCTGAATGAGCACTTTTTTTTCTGGGTTGTTCTGGTTATGTTGATCAATGTAATCTATGATATATCTCTTGAGTGCATACTCCCTGTCATTGTGTAGGGCATGGCCTCTGAAAATGATGTTAGAATACTCTCTTATGTCATTTCCTTTTACCTTTATGACCGTGGAACCATCTATGAAAAGAAACTCTATCTCATCATTATATGCGAAATCATATGGTATATTTTTCTTTTCTAACTCTTCTATTAATCTAGCAGAACCTGTTGGAATATTTCCCATAGAAGATACTTCTACCCTCTGTCTTTTATCTATTATTAGGTATTTCATATTAAAATATTTTTATCTTAGATATTAAACCTTTAAATTGATATTTTCTTAATGTTCTCTTAAATTCTTTGTTCTTTAGATATTCCTTCTTTACATATAGGAGGTGAATTCTATTAAATCCAAAACCTGCTTCTAAAATATCCTCAACATTTCTATGATGGATAATCATTGCATCTAAAGATGCGTTTATTTTCAATCCTTCAATAGCCTTTAATTTCTCTAGGTCATCATTTATTTCTAATCCGTTTATAATAATCTTGCCATCTTTGTACTCTCCTATAACATCGTTAGGAGTTAGGGAAGAATTAAAAAGAGAGGGCTTTCTAAGAAGGGTTGGTATATCTTCATTACTGTGTCCTACAACGACTATTTGTTTTGTTTTGTTCCCATAAATTAGACTTTTGATTAGTTTTTCATAAACACATTCTCTCTGCTCTCCTATGACAGGATAGATATTAAGATATGCCTCTGGCATTATGTTTATCTCTATAATTCCTCCATTTTCTTTTGTAAGTGGTTTTGAGATATCTTTACAAAGAATATCTACGCCGAGGACAAAGGCATGTATTGAGGATGCTATGCTTTCTGCAATTAATTTAATCTCTGGTCCGACCTTGTTTGTGAAGTCCTCAGTTATCCCACCTTGACTCATACTTGCTACTTTTTTTACATAAATATTTTGATTCTTTTGTGGGATAGAAGTTAGTGTCATTCTCTGCTCTTTAAGGCATTCAAGTAGTGGTTCATCTATATTTATGGGTTTTAATATGTGGGTAGGGTTTGTAATGTCTCTTCTTGGATCTTTGTTTGTTTCTTCTATTAATTTTTTAATTGTATCTTTCCCGTTTCCTATAACAGATGCAGGTATTCTCTTGGTTACGACTTCCAATTTTCCATCTATAACAAGAAGCCTGTAATCTTCTCCTTGAACCTGTTCTTGTATCATTACTTTTGTTTGCCACTCTTTGCCTATGTACTTATTACATTGCTTCTTTGCGTAGTTAAATGCTTTTATTGCACTTTCTAGACTGTTTATTCCTAAAGAAACACCGCTTCCTCCCCTTAGACCGACAGGTTTTACAACTATCGGTTTCTCATATTCTCCCCAGATTGACTTTAACTGAGTTATATTATCGACAACACGCCACTTAGCAATAGGAAGTCCCATCCTTTGTATTAAGGTATTTGTTGCCCATTTATCTTTTTGTATTGTTTGCCCAATCTTTGAGTCTCTACTTGAAGATACGGAGTATAGGATTTCTGAGTTTTTCCCAATACCAATCGTATAATGTCTATTATATGTCTTCGTATAGGTTAATCTTTTGTCTTCAAGCATTGTTGGTGTAGTCTCTAATCCCATCTGATTCGCAAGATGGAGGATTGGTATTGTAACCATAGAAAGGAATCTCTCTTTAATAACTTCTTCCAATGTAATTTTTTTTGCCTCTTCAAATGACATTTCTTCTTTAGACAGAGATATTAATATATCAGCCATTTCTCTCCAGAAGAAAGAAATGTTTGATTCTATAATCAATATGTTTTCTTGGAATTTGTAGTTGTGCATGAATAATGGATGGAAGCCTTTTATAAGGTTCAAAAGTCTCAAAACATCTTCTGTCTTTTTTATATCTATCTTAATTATTGAATATTCACTTTCCAGATTTAAACCCTGTACTATTTTAATCATAACTATCTATTTAGAATTTATATATTTATCCCTTATATACTTCATTATTGGTATTGCAACTTTAACCCTTTCTCCTTTGTCTGCCTTGTAATGAAGACGTAATCCTGGGTTATAGTTTATCTCATTAATACAACATGTATCTTTCTTTGTAATATCTTTTGCTATTATATCTACTCCTCCAAGTTCCATATCAAGTTCTTTTACAGCCTTAACTGCAAGCTCTTTGTAGTATGGATCAACGATAGAGGAACACTCTTCTGTAGTACCACCTGTAGTTAGATTACAGTTAAATCTTAAAACTATCTCTTGATCTTTCTTTGGAACACTATCTAATGTTAATCCTTGGTTCTTTAATCTTGTTTCAACTTCAGAATCTATAGAGATTGGTTTAAGTACAAGTATTTTTCTATCTTTGTTTTTTGCATCTATTAGTTCTTGTATTGTACTTTTCCCATCACCCATAACTGTTGGGGCTTTTCTCCATACTATTCCAATAACTTCATTACCTACTACAAGGAGTCTGTAGTTTTCCCCTTTTATAAACTCCTCTCCTAGAACCTTTATATTTCCTTTTGCGTGAGTATTCTCTAGGGCGTTGTTATATGCTTCTATAACCTGCTTCTCGTTCTCTGGGAGTAGGGTGATGCCTATCCCTCCTAGCTGTTGTGCTGGTTTAATTACTATATCTTTATACTTATTGAAAAACTTTATAGCATCTATTGCGGACCCAAGTGATTCCTGTTTTGGGATTGGAAGACCTGCTTGAAGAAGGACTAGGTTGGTTAGATTTTTTCTTTTGGAAATGGTTGTACTTGGAGAGGTTGTGAGAGGTGTAACTGTATTTATTATAAACCAATGTTTCCCATTGTATGAGAATTTTGCTATTAAAGATGGAACTAAAACGGTATATTCAATACCTAGTTCATCTGCAGCTTCAAGGTAGTATGCTAGATGTACATTACCCGCTTCTTTTAAATACTGTTCGTAACTTTTCATACTATATAAATGTTTTACTTGTATCAATTAAATATCCCTTAAGATCGTTTTTTCCTATAACTATGGAGTAGGTAGTGTCCTCTGTAACTACCGTTTCTATAGATTTAATTTCTCCCTCTATTCTAATTAATATACTTATAACGGGTCTTATTCTTACAGAGCCATCCTCTACAGTCTTTGCTATTCTAAGTATATCAGGATGTTTAGATATATTTGAATTGTTTTTATCTATATATTCCTGTGCATCTTTAAATGTTTCAAATTTTTTTGGTATATCATTTGAGTAGAAACTCTTTATAGCGTCAATATATCCAGCTCTCATAGCAAGTACTTTAGATATACGAGATGTTAATACCCCTGTGTCCATAAAAGCGGTACATACTTCTCTGTTTTTTATATCTTCTTTTTTCTTTGTATCAGAACCCTTGTAGTATAGAAGTACTTTTTCATTTATATTAACAACTTTTCTTCCGCTTATAGCCTCTATACTCTCCTCAACCTCTCCTCCAAAAAGATTCTTGGCTACCCTTATGCCATGTTTTAAGTTCTTTATCTCCAATCCCTTGACCTTTTCTAATCTCCAAAGGAGACCAGCTTGGTTTGCAACCTGTATACCAAGACCAGGACGTGCATTTAGTTCAAATACAATTGGTCCCTTCTCCGCATCTAGTGCAATATCTACTCCTACATATCCTAATTTACTTGCTTGTTGGCATTTTACAGCTATTTTTAATATCTCATCCCAGAAAGGTATTTGTACACCTGATAGCTTTTTGTTTTCTTTTAAATCCATAGTTGAATCTATCATCTCATATGTATCACTCATAAGGGTTTTAGGCTTCATATGCATAGAGTATGTTGTTATACCAGAGCTTATATCTATACCTGTACATATTGCTCCAGAATGAAGATTTGCTGTACCATCGGATTTTTTCGTTGGAAGTCTGGTCATTGCCATTATAGGGACATAGTTAAAGCATATAATTCTAATATCAGGGACACCTTTATATGAATACTGTTTTAAGAAAGGGTCAGTTTTAACCCTTTCCTCTATAATACATATATCACTCCTTGATCCCATTGAATATCTTCCCTCTAATATATTTTCTATATGTAATATAATGTCTTTTTTAGTCATTACCTCTCCACTTGGTCTTATCCAAGACAGTTCATTTTTCTTTTTCCCATATATAACTACGATACCGTTTCCACCTGTCCCTTGGTTAGGTTTTATTACAAAACTTTTAGGAAGAGATTCAAAATCCAAGAATTGTAACTGTTTCTTATTCTTTATAAGTTTATATACCTCTGGAGTTTTGATTCCTTCTTTTGCAAGTATTTTCTTTGTTAATATCTTATTATCAGCAATCCTTTTAGCCGAAGGAGGATTAAGAGGACGTATGTATTCCTGATTTCTTTTGTTTAATCCTAATATTTGTCTTATATTACTTTTTAACATTTTCTTTATCTTGGATAATAGATCT
>JAQWFF010000041.1 GCA_028704525.1 Candidatus Dojkabacteria bacterium
TTATATCATCGAAAGGATTAGGAAGAATTGAAGACGGTGTTTAAGATTAACGACTTTTAATATTGCTTATAATTCTCACCATTTTGATATACTCTTACTATGAAAGCAACAAGAACATGGTATAAAAACAATTTAATATCCACAGAGCATACTAATTTAGAGATTAGACAAATATATGTTTGGGTTATTACTAAAAACAACATGGTAGCGATTGTCACAAAAAGTAATGGGGATTCTCAATTTCCAGGTGGGCATCCTGAGAAAGGAGAAAATCATATACAAACAGCACAAAGAGAGGTAAAAGAAGAAACGGGATTAGACATATCAGAATTCATTTCAGAATTAAAACAATTTGGTTATTACTTAGTAGAAGAAAACAATGAGAGATATCTTCAGTTGAGATTTATATTAAAACTCCCTTACAATGATAATGAATATCTACTTTCCGTGAACGAAAACCTTGATGAAGAACGACCTGCTGAATCTGCACAATGGGTAGATTTATTTAAACTACCAAAGTATATATCTTGGACAAAAGAATTAGAAGAATATTTAAATATTATTAATATGGTTTCAGATAGATAGAAGAGGTTTTTTATTATTGCTGATATAATATCCACATGGAATTAAACGAGAGAGAAAATAATAATGAGAGAGAAGATATAGAATATCTACAAAAAGAATTAGAAAATACGCACTATGATTTATATAGGGATGTAGATAAAGATATATTTACAAACTCTTTAGAAAAAGCATCTAATACAGAACCGAAGTATTTTAAGCTAGCAATACAAGAATCACTAGCACTACTAAGGGATGCCCATACTCATGTTTCTGGTATGTGTAATAATGAACCACCAATTCTTGAATGTAGGGAGATAGAGGGTGGTATATATATAATTGGAGCTACAGAAAATCATACAAATTTAATTGGCGAAGAGATAAAGGGAATTAATGGACATCCTGTTAGCGATGTAGTGTCAAAAGTCTCAAAATTATCATCAAATGAAAATAGGGAGGTATTGTTAAAAGATATCCCCCTATATATAGCATCGCCTTTAATTCTTAGTTATTACGGATTTGGGAGTGAAGATAGTGTAAGGGTTACAACAAATATTGGTAGTACAGATATTCTAAAAAGAAAGGGAGAAAAAATCAAAACAAGAAACCCACTTGAATGGAAAGAATCAGAATTAGAAGATCCAACATTTCTTGGGAATAGAGATTACAGATTAAGGATTATAAATAATACATTACTATTCCAATATAATAATTGTACAAATGAAGGTCACACGATAGAAGAGTTGAAAAGTTTTAAAAGAGACCTTTTAGAAATTGCAAAAAGAGTAGAGAAAATAGTTGTAGATTTGAGACAGAATAGTGGCGGGAATACACATGTTATGGAAGATTTGTTTTTGAAATTACCGGAAGATAAAAAATTTTATGTTGCTATAGGAAGAAAAACTTTTTCTTCTGCTATGCATCATCTTTTATATTTAAGAGAGAAAAAGAGTGCAGTATTAATAGGAGAGAATGCTGGACAGAAACCAAATAGATTCGGAGATTGCAAGGAGATAGTACTTCCTAACAGTAAGACAGAAATATCTTGTTCATATAAATATTTTGAACTTCTTCCTGGACAGGATATAGATGTTATAGAACCAGAGATAAGAATACCTATTACAATAGAAGATTATAAAAGAGAGAGAGATCCTCTTAATAAATGGATTGAAAAAAATATTTAATATGTTGTATTCTTAAACCTTCTCCTATACAATTATCTATATATACTGCCATGGATAAAAAGGATATTAAAAAGAATATATCGTGGAGAAAATTAATAGTATTAATATCTATATTTATTGTTCTTATCCTTTTCCCTATCGCATTATATATATACTTTTCTCAATCTCCTGAAGGTGTAGCATGGATGAATCCAGATTGGATGTATAGGAAGGCAATTACGGTTAGTAATAGTGGAAGTGAACTATTAAATGAAGATGTACTAGTAACTATAGATACAGAATCCCTTATAGATGCATCTAAACTACAAGCGGATTGTGATGACCTAAGATTTACAGATAGTGATGAAACAACAGCTCTAGACTATTGGGTAGAGGGAGGATGTGATACAAGTACAACAAGGGTATGGGTACAGATACCAACATTACCTAATGGAGGAAAGACTATATATGTGTATTATGCAAATCCAAGTGCAACTAATGCAGAAGAAAGTTGGTCTGGTGTATTCATATCATTATATGATGATACATGTCCAACAGGATGGACAAGAGATAGTAACTTTGATAGTAAAATACCATATGGTTCTTCTACCGCAGGAAATGAAAGTGGGAGTGCAAGTCATACACATGGGAATTATTCTGGAGGTACAAGTTCTAATGGTAGCAATAGTTATGCTACTCCTGGGGGGAGTACTGCTATAGCCCCAGCACATAATCATGGATATTCTCTTGTTACAAATACTAATTCAAATGTATGGCCTCCATATTTAGATATGGTATTTTGTTATAACAGTGACTATAACCCATATACTGGGATGATTACTCTCTTTGACGCTACAGTTCCAAGTGGATGGACGAGATATAGTGGACTGGATTCATATTTCCCTAGAGGGGCAGCTAGTTATGGTGGTACAGGAGGTGCTACAACACATCAACATACTTACAATGCTGGGACAACAGGTATTTGTAGTACTGGAGGAAATTTTTATGGTAGTGGCATGGGAGCTGGTGCTGCGTATCATTCACATAGTTGGTCTGCTGGGAGTTTAGATGCAGCAAATAATATGCCTCCATACAAAACAGTTATATGGGGAGAAGCAGATGGCACGACAGCATTAGATCAGGCAATATTTATGGTTACAGCAAACCCTCCTCTTGGTTGGAGTGCACAATCAGGATTTAATGATTATTTCTTTTACGGCTCAGAAACCTTTGGCACAACAAGTGGGGCAACAACTCATACTCACTCAAAAACAATCAGTACTGGATCTGGAGCAGGAGTTACTATATCTTATGGATCCAACAATGGAGGAAGTGCTGCAGGACATTCTTTTACAGTAACTACCGATGCACAAAGTAATCTTCCACCATATCGTACAGTTATAGTATCTAAAAGAAAAGCATCTGTTAATACATCATTGGGTAGTGAAGAATCTTCTGCACCTACAGCACCAACAATTGGTACACCATCAGCCCTATCAACTACAAGTATAAGATGGACCTTTACAGACAACTCATCAGATGAACTAGGTTTTAAGGTATATGATAATTCAGATAATCTCGTTGTAACATGTGATACACCAAACATATCATACTGTGATGAGACAGGACTAAGTACAAACACACAATATACAAGGAAAGTTGTAGCATACAACAACAGTGGTAATAGCAATTACACAGATACAGCATCAGCATATACTCTAATGTCTGCACCAACAATATCATATGGAGGGAATAAAACAGTATCATCCATATATCTACAATCATCAGATGCAATAAATGGTTCTCAGATGTATTTTGATTGTACAGATACAGGATGTGATACAGGTTTAAACTCATGGGTATCATCTACAAATGCACTTGCAGAAGGACTATCATCAAACAGTGCATATGACTTTAGGGTAAAGAGTAGAAATGGTGATGAAATTGAAACAGCATACTCAGATACAACAGAGATATATACACTAGCAGATATTCCTACACTAGAATTAAGTGCTGCTGGTTCCACATCAATACAATTAACAGGAAGTATAAATAATCTTGGAGTTGGTTCAACTGCACTATATTTTGATTGTACAGGATTAAATTGTGATACAGGTATAAATACATGGAGTAGTACTGCAAGTCAGGTAGCTACAAACCTTCTTCCTAATACACAGTATGCTTTTGTTGTAAAAGGAAGAAACTATGATGGAACAGAAACAGCATATTCTGATGCTTCAAATAAATATACTCTAACAGATATACCAATCCTTTCAGGGGAAGCAGTAAGTACAAGCTCAATACTTCTTGAATCCTCTACAGACAATATAGAGTATGGAGATACTGGATTATACTTTGATTGTACAGATAGTGGTTGTGATACAGGAATAAATGAATGGTTAAAGGATACGGAAGATACAGCAACTGGTTTGAGTCCTAATACAGGATATAACTTTGTAGCTAAATCAAGAAATGCAGATGCAGTAGAATCATCTAATTCTGATTCTGTAGAGTTATATACTCTTGCTCAAGTTCCATCTATATCTATACAAGCAGTTTCTACAACATCCATATCTCTACAAGCAGAGGATATTAATAACCTTGCTGTTGAACAATCAGGTATATACTTTGATTGTACAGGAGAAAATTGTGATAGTGGAATAAATGAATGGTTAAAGAGTGATACAGATGTATCTATAAATCTTGCTCCAAGTACACAGTATACATTCCAGGTTAAAGCAAAGAATGCAGATGGTATAGAAACTGCCTACGGTACAACACAATCAGTATATACAGCATCTCTCGTACCTAACGCACCAGAAATACTCTCAGCAAGTACACAAGCTGTAACGGTTAGAGTTAAGAGTGACTCTAATCCAAGTACTACTAGATATGCCATATTAGAAGAGGGAACAAATAAATATGTAGACTATAATACAAATGCATTGGTATCTTCTCCCGTTTGGGGAACAAGAGTACAATTTGGTTCTGATACTGGTACATTGGTAGGTGGGTTATCAACAGGTACGGCATATACCTTTAAAGTTAAGGCAAAGAATTTAGATGATTTAGAGACAGCATATTCAAGTACAACAGGTACAGCTACTCTTCTTAATGCTCCAACAGTTGGAAGTGCATCCAGTATATCCACAACATCTATAACATGGAACTTTACAGATACAAATGGGAATGAAAGTGGTGTAAGGGTATATAACGAAAGTAATCAGTTAGTCAGAGAGTGTTCTGGAGTAAATATAACATCATGTACTGAAACAGGACTTAGTCCAAATGTTACATATAGAAGATATCTAAGAGCATACAATGCAATATCGTCTAGTTCATACTCATCCGTTACCTCTGCAACAACACTTGGCCAAGCAACGTCTATACAATCCCTTGTTAATAGCTCTGCAGGTTCGGTTGTAATGTCACTTTCCTCTGCTGCAGCGAGTACAGTACAGATATTTGAGCCTAACAGATCTGTATACTTTAATAGTTCTCTTGGAGTATTAAGTTCTATCCCAACCTCTGTTGCATATTCAAGCAGTATAACTATAGAAGGACTCCTTCCAAATACCCTTTACACATTTAGAGTTAAAAGTTTTAATGCAAATGGAGTAGAGACATCATGGTCATCTAATCAGAGTATAACAACCTATGCACAGGTTCCATCAATATTATCTATACAAAGAGTATCCTCTGAAAGTGTAAGAGTATTTTTAAATAATCTTTCTAATCCATCAAGTACACAATTCTCTATAAGGGAGATTAATAATGGGAAATACCTAGACTATCAAACAGGTACTTTGGAAACAGCAGAAAAGTGGGGAACATATTCTGACTATGGAGGAAGTGGTGGTATATTGATTAGAAATATAGATCCATCAATACAGTATGGATTTGCTGCAAGAGCAAGAAATTCAGATAGTATTAATACTGATTTTGGAAGTGCACAGTATATAGGTACAAAGGCAATACTTCTTAATGTACCAAGTGATATTAATGTCGCATTAACACAAAATGAAAGTATCGTTCCAACTGAAGCAAGCAAAGCATTATACGGAGAACAAGAGGTACGAGTAAAAAGCGGAGAGTATATAGTAGCAGATGT
>JAQWFF010000006.1 GCA_028704525.1 Candidatus Dojkabacteria bacterium
ATCACGTATTGTATACCACTATCTTCGATCTCCAAATAAAGATGCAACAAAGCTATCAGAAGCATTAAAAGAAATGGATGATAAGGTAAAATACTGTTCCAAATGTTTCAATGTTTCAGAAAGAGAAGAGTGTGATATATGCTCTAGCAAATTAAGAAAAACAGACAAAATATGTGTCGTAGAAGAACCACTAGATGTTGTAGCGTTTGAAAACTCGGCAGTATACGATGGGGTATATTTTGTTCTTGGCGGTGTAATATCTCCAGCAGATGGGATAGGAGCAGAAGAAATTAGATTCAGAGAACTAGATAGCAGAGCAAGAGAACTACTTGTCCAGAATTACAAATTAGAAATTATAATAGCTACAAACCCAAGTCTAGAAGGGGAAGCAACAGCCAACTACATACAAGACCTGTTTAAGAATTTTGTTAAAGAGGGTAAAATAGAAATAACAAGACTTGCAATGGGTCTTCCAACAGGTGCAGATTTAGAGTATGCAGACAGATTAACTCTAAAAAGAGCACTAGAAGGGAGAAGAAATATTTAATAATTATAAAAATGAAACTATACTCAACATTAGATAGAAAAATAGTAGACATCATCCCTAATAAAGAGGGTGAGATGTCAA
The DNA here is from genome assembly GCA_028704525.1 of Candidatus Dojkabacteria bacterium. Lineage (GTDB taxonomy): Bacteria > Patescibacteriota > Dojkabacteria > SC72 > SC72 > JAKPKF01. The sequence goes on from JAQWFF010000006.1 coordinate 629, forward strand.
TATATAGTTGTGGACCAACAGTATATTTTAGAATGCATATAGGAAATATTAGAGCATATGTTAATTGGGACATACTTCACAGAGCGCTTCTGTACCTTGGATATGATGTAAAAAGGATTATGAATATAACAGATGTAGGTCATATGACATCAGATGAAGATTTTGGTGAAGAGAAATTTGACATACAGGCTTCAAAAGAAGGGGTACAACCAATAGATATAGCAAATAAATATATAAATACAGTATTGGATGACTTTAGGACATTAAATATACTTGCTCCAAATGGACAGGTTATACCAGAGGAATTAACATATGAAGGGGTAAGGGAGTATGGATGGCCAAGAGCTACAGAGTACATAGAGCAAATGATAGAGATTATAAGAAAGATAGAGAGTAATGGATATACCTATGAGACGGAACAAGCACTGTATTTTGATGTAACAAAGATACCTGATTACACAATATTTACAGGACAGAGACTTGAAGAGAAAGAAGAGGGTGTTAGAGAAGAGGTTGGTGTAGATCCAAACAAGAAGAATCCTGCTGACTTTGTACTTTGGATGAAGAAAGTCGGAAAGTATGCAAATCATATAATGTCATGGCAATCACCATGGGGAGAAGGTTTCCCAGGATGGCATATAGAGTGTACAACAATGAGTACAGCAATACTCGGAAAAGATTTTGATATACACACAGGAGGTATAGACCACATACCAGTACATCATACAAATGAGAGAGCACAAAATATAGGGGCATTCGGACATGATGCAGTTAAATATTGGATACATAATGAATGGTTAGTAACTAAAGATGATGCAAAACTATCAAAAAGCGAAGGAAATGCATCAGATCTTCCAGGATATTTATCACTAGGATATGACCCAATGGATATCAGATATCTTTTTGCCTCTATAAACTATAGAACAAGAATACAGATGTCTAAAGAAGCATTAGATGGTGCAAGAAATGCGAGACTCTCTATAAAAAGAAAAGTGCAAGAATTGGGTGATACTGTGGGTAATGTAATACCAGAATATATAGATAGATTTAAGATTGAACTAGAGAATAATCTTAATGTATCAGGTGTGTTTGCACTCTTAAATGAATTATTAAAATCAAGCAATAACAAAGAAGATACTCTTGCTACAGTATTGGAATTTGATAAGGTATTAGGACTAGACTTAAATATAGAGGAAGAGGAAGATATAAACCAGGAGGTAGAGGAGTATGCAAAACAGAGGGATGTTGCAAGAGAAAACAAAGATTATACAAAAGCAGATGAATGCAGAAAGATGATAGAGGATGCGGGGTATATAGTTATGGATACACCAGAAGGTACTAAGTATAGAAGAAAGTAATGATACAAAATACTGTCTCAATACAATTAGATAAACATCAGACATGTAATGTAGAAAAGATACTTACATCATTTGGGTGGTATAAAGAGGATATAAATAATCCGTATGCAGTTATTAGAATGAAAAGCCCAGAGGGTTCTGTAGCTATACTATATAGTAGTAATAAACTTGTATTTCAAGGAGTAGAAGATTATACACAAGTAATATCAGCACTTAAGAGTAGTGATGAAAAAGAAATAGAAATAGTTCCTCACATAGGTGTAGATGAGGTTGGGAAAGGAGACTACTTTGGTCCTCTAGTGGTCGTAGGATGCTTTCTAGACAAAGAATTATATAAAAAGGCATCTAGTATAGGAGTAGGTGATTCAAAGAGGTTTTCTGATAATAGAATAATACAAATGTATGACCTCCTAAAGGATTATCCATACTATTATGTATCTATCGTAACGCCCTCCGATTACAATGATATATATTCTAAAGTTAAAAATGTATCTATACTTCTTGCAAGAGAACATGCAAGAGTTATAGAAATGGGTCTTAAGAATTTAAAATCAAAGAACATAGAGTGTAATACTGTTGTTATAGATCAATTCTCAACAAAGAAGAGTAGGGTATTAAATGAATTAGGAGAACTTGGCAAGAAGGTAGATTTCCAGCAGTATCATAAAGGAGAATCAGATATGGGTGTAGCTGTAGCTTCTGTCTTGGCAAGAGGTATATTTATACAAGAAATGGATGATTTAAGTAAGAAATATAAATTTAACTTCCCAAAAGGTGCATCAGATGTAATAGATAGGGCACAGGAATTTGTAAGAAAGAATAGTGTAGAGGAATTATCTAAAGTAGCAAAGATATCATTTAAAACAACAGCTAAGGTACTTCAGACTAGGATTTAGTTTTTCTTCTATCTTGTTTTATAGACTTAACCAATAGGAATCCTAGTATTAGTATGAATAAACCAGATGTAACCAATATATATGATGTGTTTTGTTGTATCTCTTTTAATATATAATTCTCATCTATACCATTGTAGAATCTCCCAGCTATTGTTCTAGAGTACAGTAGATCTGAAAAATGCCAACCCTTTATAGTTATTGTCTCCTCTATAGTTTCATTAGGAAAGAGTTTATCCTTACTCATATTTATCTTTATATACAGAGGATCATATCTTCCATGATTGTTATATACCTGTATCTCCCCATCAGGCTCGAGCACATAGTTTGTAATGTTTTGATAGATATATTTAACCTTTGTAGGTCTTAAAAATGGTATTCCCTTATCTATAATCCTCATCTCTATCTGTGCAAAATCAGTTGTTATTCCTAATACATCAGATGTTTCTGTTATATGCATTACTACTAATTGAGACATATTTTCTGTTGTACCAACTATATTACCTCCTAGTGATAGACCTGTATCATTAGTTTGCCTTAGTATTATAAGGTTGAAATATGTTCCAGGGATTAAGTTGTTGGGTATTATTATTTCATAATCTAGTTTTAATTTACTATTTGGGGCTACAGGAAAGAAATCTCTATCAGCCCTAATAAATATTTGACTATCTTTATCTATTAATTCATTGCTTTGAGGATTATATGAATATACATCTGGAAATATGTATATCTCTTTGTTAGTTGTATTCTCAAATGTAATTCTATGTTTAGTTGTACTTCCAGGTTGTAGAATTTTCTCGTTTATACTTGGATATAGCTTATGTGCATAAACGGGGGAGGGTATAAGAAAGATTATTAAGGGGAGTATCCCCATTGTTATTAAAAGAAATATCTTTTTCACTGAATTATTTTGGTAATGGTTTATGTTCTTTTCTTCTCTTTACTAATTTCCTTATTATGATAATCGTTAGTATTATAATTATCAATGCTATTAGTATGTATCTCCAAGGTATTACCCAGAATGATGTCTCTGCTGTTAATGGACTAAAGCCTGGTTGAAAACTACGATATGTTACAAGAAGTGATGCTGTAATCTTTCCTAATACCAACTGTTTATCATTTGTTAAGAATTTCCCATAATTCCAGGCACTTTCATATGTACCAGAGTCTTCTCTAAGTAGACTTTGTATGTTCTCATTGAATGGTATTCTTGCAATCTCTTTCCCAAACATATTTTCTAATATTATTTCTCCAATTGGAGTTATATGTGTATCACCTAGGTTATGTATTTGTGTATAGAATGTAATATTAGGGAATTCGTAAAAGTTCTTATCTGTTTTAAATTGTAGTAATTCAGCATTTTCAACAAATTCATCTCCTACCTTAATTAATATCGGTGTGCCAGAGGATAGGGTAGAGAAGGTTCCAGTACCAATAGAAGTGTTTCCTTGGTCTTCAGACATGAATGCTATTATTACATTATATTCACCTTTTACCGTATTGTTAGGAACTTTTATAGTGTAATATAATTTCTCGTTTTTATTTGGTATTAGGTTAATACTATCTTTATTTACAGTTACCCAAGAGGATGCAGAATATAATGCTTTCTTTTCTGCTTCTTCAGAGAGAATTACAGCTGTGCCGGGTTGGTTTTCAACCTGTTCAAATCCAGAGACTATTATATTGTATTTTGTCGTTACTGTAGAAAGATTCCATACTACAATTTCTCCGTTGTATGTTTCTCCGGGATCTAGTTGTAGCTTTTCTGAAGTAGGGGCAGTCCCGATAGTTAATTCAGCAGCAGATAATTTGCAAAAAGGATTAACAAAGAAAAAGACCAGTATGAACGGTATTAAAAGTATGTATTTATATATGTTCTGGGCAGCATATATATTTCTTTTTTTCATAAATTCATGTTAGTAATAACCACCACATACAAAGATTACACTCTCTGTATATGAACCTGCAAGTGCAGCAGAGCTAGCCCTTGCTCCATACGTTATCGTTGATTGATCTCCACCTGTTTCTGCAGATCCTTGATAGAGTAGAAGTTTCGCATTGTCAACACCTAAACCTAATTCACCATATTCACCAGCTGTACCAGTGGCAAAGTCAGATGCAACTGTAGCTCCTGATGGTGCAGATGCCGTTAATCCAAATCCTTCAGATTCAATTGCAGTTAAATTTACCCTTCCAGCAGTACCATCTGAAGGGATAAGGTATGGACCACCAGAGTAGTATAAACCAGCGTAAGTTGAACCATCTCCTGTCCCGTAGACTGCCCAGTAATATCCATCAGCAGTAGAGGAAGTAGTAGCGGTAATAGTATGCGTAGCTTCAAGATATGAACCACCTGGATAAAGTGTACCTAAATCTGCTGTATTAGAACTTATTACACAGTTAACAGATGGTATTGCAGATACACTTGCTGAAACTACAACTGTATCATCTGCTATCAATCTTAAATCGAAGGATGAGACATCTATTGTTGTTCCATTCTTTGCTTCTAAGGAGACAGTATGTGTTCCTGCTGTATCATCTGTACCAATGACGCCCGCAGCTGTACCATTTGTTATCTTAACACCGTATGTAGTGCCAGCTGTTAGTGCACCTACATTTGATATTGTAATTTTATCATATGAACTTGATCCAGAACCTTGTGCACATGTTGCTGCAAGTGAACTTGATGTAGGAAGAACTGCATCAATGTCCCAGTTACTTGATGGTTGATCTGCCGCTGAAGCAGTAACGCCAGCAACTGTTAAAGTTCCCGCTGTTCTACACCATTTCCCATCATCAGCATCTGGAAATTGTAATGTTACAGTTCCACCTGATCCTATGCTTTGACTTGTGTCCAATGCTATGACGATTTCTACAGTAGCTGTAGATCCATCTATATCAGCTTCTATTCTACTTAAATATACATATGCTGCTGCTAGTGCTGCAGCTTTTGATTTAAATGCAAATGGACTTACAGCAATGCAAACTATTAAAAACAGAAGGAAGGGAATTATAGTATATCTAAAGACATTTTTCTTATTCATAATTGGCAGTAAAATAAATTTGTTTTCCTATATACTACGATACAGTAATTTATTTAATTAAGTCAAGTATATATATAATAACTTCTAGTATAAAGGAACTAATACAAAATATATTTCTTCTCCGTAGTCTGACGCTGCTTGTTTATCCACTCCTGCTCTTGCTTTTAGATACATTGCCACCCTCCCATCTTTGATAGGTCCATCTCCTGAATATATCTTGTTGGCTGTGGTAGATACGGCACCAACACTATTTAATGTCCCACTATAATTTGTTTCTGCAGTTATTTCACCAAAGTAACTAGAGGAGTAGTAATCAATATAATAGCTTTGAAGACCAAATCCCTCGGCAAGATTCTCATCTAGATCTTCGGTATCAGAGGTAATGGTTTGGGATGTGGTAGGGCTATATAATCCACCATATTTCCCATACTGAATAATGGACACACCTCCAACTGAAGAGCTATCTATATCTAGCCACACCAATGTTGACGCTGTAGTAGCAAAAGCCCCTGGTATTAACTCTGTAGCTGTTGCAAATGATATCGTATATGGTGGTGCAGTCTCTGTATCAATACCGGTACTTATCGCGATATCTATATCAAATTCTATACTTCCTGTAGTAGTGGTTGCATTGGCCACTATACTATTATCTGATTGTGTGAAGTCTCCATGTAATGCAGATATTCTTAAATAGTATGTTGTATTCGGTGTTAGTCCTTGTATATTGAAATCCTCTGTTTCCCATACAGTCTCTGTTCTAAAATCATTTATATCGTATGTACTCTCTGGTCTAAATGTAGAGCCATCTATGTATTTAATATCACTTGAGAAATTATCTGTTGATATTTGGATTCCATATAATGTGTCTGATGGATTACTGCTTGCAGATATCTCAAACCTTGCTTTGTCATAACAACCATCTCCTCCACATATAGCAACCATTCCACCAGCGAGAAGCTCTGGTGGGCCAGATGTGCATGCTGTTGAACCATCTGTATCTGTCTCAAAACATTGTATTGTAGGTTGTGCAGCAAGGAATGCAAATGATGGCTCTTGGTATAGTCTATAATTAGTAGAGTATACTCTTGGGTTTGCTGATATCTTTCCGACACTATTAATAAGGCTGTAATTTGTAGAATCTCCTAATCCTCCTCCTGAGGATGTTTTTGCACCAACAATCTTGTAATTGGTAGAATCTAATTCCTCTGCAAATACAATTAATGGGAATACACTCAGAAGTAGTACTGAGAGACATACTTTAAATATATTGGCAGATTTCATATATTAATGATATTGTAAAGTACATTAATTAGTCAATTTAATATGAAGCAATCAGTAATATCTGTAAGCAATTTAACAAAAGATTTTAAAGGGATAAAGAAGAATATAAGGGCTATAGATGACATTAGTTTCGATTTATATAAGGAGGAGTTTGTTGCCTTTATAGGTTTAAATGGGGCAGGGAAGACCACAACCTTAAAGTGTTTAACAGGGCTCTTAACACCAACAAGTGGAAAAGTATCAGTATTGGGATATGATCCTTCTAAAAGGAAACATAATTTTCTAAAAAAGATTGGAATGGTAATGGGTAATAAGACACAGCTATGGTGGGAACTTCCAGCTATTGAGACATTTCAATTAAATAAAGAAATATATGATATTGAAAATGGTAAGTATAATGAGATTCTAAATGAGTTATTTGATTTGCTTGATATAAGAGAGGTAATTCAAATACCTGTTAGGAAACTGTCTCTTGGTGAGAGAATGAAATGTGAACTGGTTGCATCTCTAATCCATACTCCAGAGCTACTGTTTCTTGATGAACCAACTCTTGGGCTTGATATACTGTCTGCTCAAGCACTTAGAGATTTTTTGAGAGAGTACAATAAGAGGTATAAAGCAACAATACTTCTTACAAGTCATAATATGCAAGATATTAGTGATTTATGTAAAAGAGTAATTATCATAGATAAGGGAAGACTTGTATATGATGGAAAGATATCTGAATTAACAACCGATTTTGTTAAAACAAAAGATATCCTATTTACATTGCAGGAATCAGTAACACAGAAAGAGATTTCTGAGATAGGGGAATTGGTTAGATTTACGGGTTTAACAGGTATATTATCTGTACCAAGAAATAGGGTAGCAAGTACATCATCAAAGCTACTAAGTAGGTTTAAGGTAAGTGATTTAAATATCCAGGAACCAAGCTTGGAGTATATAGTGGGGGATATATTTAAAGGGAAGTATAGGGAATAATCTCATATTTTGATATAATAATATTCTTGGAGAGGTGTCAGAGTGGTCGAATGAGACGGTCTTGAAAACCGTTGTACAGGAAACTGTACCGTGGGTTCGAATCCCACCTTCTCCGCCATATTAATATGTATATCTATTTTAATCATATTTTTTCTCCTATTTATCTTTGATAATTTTTTGTTATCATATATGTATATATGAATAGTAAAATTACATTGTTTGTACTTGCAGCTGGAATGGGAAGTAGATATGGAGGGATAAAGCAGATGGTTGGGTTTGGCCCAAATGGAGAGACTATAATGGACTATTCCTTGTATGATGCAGTTAGGTGTGGATTTGATAAAGTGGTATTTGTTATACGACCTGACATGGAGAAGGATTTCAAGGAGATGTTTGTAGAGAAGTATAAAGGAAAGATAGATATACAGTATACGTTTCAGACAGTAGATATGTTACCTGATTGGTATAAATTAAACCCAGAGAGAGTAAAACCATGGGGTACAGGACATGCACTGCTGTGTTCCAAAGATCTTCTGGATGGTGCTTTTGCATTGATAAATGGGGATGATTTCTATGGAAGAGAATCATTTGAGATAGTTGCAAAATTTCTTAGAGAGAAATGTGATGAAAAGAATTTCTGTTTTCCAGCATACAAATTAAAAAATGTTCTAAGCGAAGCAGGAGGTGTTAAGAGAGGAATATGCAAGATGAATGGGAAATATTTAGAAGATATCCAAGAGACATTTGAGGTTATAAAGAACGGAGATGGAAGTATTACAGGGGAAACAGTAGAAGGGGATCCTGTTGTTCTTACTTCTGACGATCTTGTATCAATGAATATGTTCGGATTACACAGTAGTATGTTCGAAAAAATGGGGAAGATGTTTGATGCCTTCCTTAAAAATAATAAAGATCCTCTAAAAGGAGAATTTCTTCTTCCAGTTGTTCTAGGGATGTTGATAAAGGGAAATGGGATAAAGATTGAAGGTTTGGAAACCAATGCTCAGTGGTTTGGTGTAACATATCAAGAAGATGGACCTGAAGTTAAAGCAAAGTTAAAGGAATTGGTAGACAAAGGAGTATATCCTGCTAAATTAGTAATATAATGTAGAATTATGAAAGAAAACAAATACAAACCAGTTGATAGAGACGGAGGATTTCCAAAAGATATGCCATATTTGAAAAGAAGAATATTTGAAATTATTCCTGGACTTTTTGTATGGATACTTCTTCTTCTGCCATTTATATTTGCTCTTACAAGGTGGGAAGAAGGTTTGGCGATATATGTAGCATTTCTTGTAGCGTATTGGTCGATAAGGAATCTTAAATTTACAGTTGGTGTATTTATTGGTATTAGAAGAATGAAGAGAGATTTGGCTACAGATTGGATGAAAAAAATAAAGGAAACTAATGAGGAGAAATTCAACGAACTTAGATATGTATATCTTTGTCCTGTGTACTCAGAATCCCTTGAGATATTAAAACCATCTTTCGAAGCCTGGTCTAAAAGTGACGTTGGGGCAGAGAAGATAGATGTAGTGGTTGCAATGGAAGAGAAGAAAAAAGATTTACAATTAGAAAATTATGAAAAGCTTAAAGAAATGTATGGAGATAAATTTGGCAGTATGACCTATTACATACATCCTGCAGGAATAGAGGGAGAGGTGGCAGGTGTTAAAGGTGCAAATATTAATTGGGCCTCAAGACATTATGTTGAGAAATTAGAGAAGGAGGGGAAGGACATATCCAACTATCTTCTTATAACATGTGATTCTGATTTACGACCACATCCGAAATACCTTTCTGCAGTTACATATAAATACTTAACAGTTGATGAACCTGATAATAGATTCTATGCAACAGCAATACACACATTTAATAATAATATATGGTCTGTTCCATCAATGATTAGAACTCAATCAAACATGCTCTCTTTGGTACAGATACAAAACTGGGTAGTAGATAAGTATAAGAAATTGCCTTTCTCTAATGAGAAAATATTTACAAGAGACACATTCTCCTCATATATTGTTAATCTTGCTACATTGAAGAAATATCAATATTGGGATCCAGAGATAGCAAATGATGATACTGCATTCTTCTGGAATGCTCTTATGAGAAGTGGGGGGAGTTTTAAGAGTCAAGAAGTTTATATCCCAACATACAATGACGCTGTGGAAAATGAGACATATTTTAAATCCCATGTGTCATTCTACAAACAGCAATACAGATGGGGGTGGGGCATATTTACATATCCTATATCTCTAGCTGCTATGTCAAAGAGTAACAATAAGAAGTTCCCTGCTATAAAGAAGTTCTATCTTATAAAGGTTATGCTTGAGTATCTTTGGTTACTGACTCTAGTATTTTTCCTTACATTTGGTCTTTTAATAATGGGGGCATTTAATCCGGATTTCCAATTCACAGGTATAGCATACTATCTACCAAGAATATTAAGTTATGTATTTACAGTAATTACGGTTTTGAATGTATCAGTGATTTTCTACAGAAGACAGATTACACCAGTCCCAAAGGATTGGAAGTGGTGGAGACATGTAGTTGATATTGCTGAGACATTCTTAATAGCAATAAATATGTTAACTTTCTCCTTTATTCCATATATACAAGCAATGACAGAAATGATGTTTGGATTAGGGAAATTTAAGAGGAATTTCTATGTGACAGAGAAGGTTAAGATAAAGAAGTAGTTAATCAATATTTCATACCAAAGTATTAGTATATCTCTAATAATTTAAAGGGGTATATTATGATTTCTCTAATTCTTTTCTTTCTTTTTAATCCAATATCTGTATATGCAGATGATTTCAATGTAACAGGGGATACGATATCAAATTCATTCTTCCACACAACAGCTATAACAACTACGGATAATTTGACTACAAGCGATATGTCAACCATTTTTGACGGGATGAGAAGATATCCCAATATATTAGATAGTGTAGCTGGAAAACCAGGAACAAAAATATATCTATGGTATATGTATTCCAATAATACAGGACATATGGTCGATATAAAAAGTATCGCTGTTCCATTGAGTAGATTAAATAGCAGTATCGTAGGTTTAGTAGATATCGAAAAGACTCCAATATATGGGAAGATACAGATAATATACAATGCAAAGAAGATATCTAGAGAATCAAATTATTTATACTACAATGATTTGCTACAAATTCCAGATGGTGAGAAGAAAATTTATGTTTTAGATACTTGGTATATAAAAGATCCATTACAAAAAGAGATACTAGATATAAATGTGGGAGAAAGTGTTGTAAAGATAAAAATACTCCTTAAAAACACATCAGATGAGTATTGGAATAATATATCTTTTAAACATTACGCATATGAAGAGAGTTTTGATATGCCATCTAAAAGTGAGAAGGTAATAGAATATCAAATACCATATGAGCAACAAAATACATTAGATGGATTTGAGGTTTATAATCCTAATACAAAAATGGGGTGTACGGTTTTGGGATCTGCTCTAAATCAATGGTACTCAACTCAGGCTATAACTGTTTTTGCAAAAAGAGAAAATGATATATGGATACAGGGTTCCTATGTGCAACCAGAGTGTGGAAGTTTTTGTATACAAAGACTCCCATATACTACATATTCGGACAGTATAAAAATTAAAGAAGAGGAAGTGCCTGTTGTCGTAGAAAATATCCCATCTGTAGAAGATAGGGCTGAAGTTTTAGGTGTGACAGACAGTATTAATGTTCTTCCCAAGACAGGGGCATATTATGGAGATATATACATATTAATAGCTTTTCTTGTTATAGATACTATTCTTTGGTATTCTTTTCTTAGGAGGTTACACATAGATGAACATAAAGGTAAAGATCCCAGATTATGTACAAAAAGTTGCAAGAATATTAGATAAAGAAGGTTTTGCCTGCTATCTTGTAGGTGGGGCACTTCGTGATATTGTTATGAATAAAACCCCTCATGATTATGATTTGGCAACTAATGCCTTGCCTGATGAAATGTTAAATATATTTCCTAAATCTGTTTCTGTTGGAGCAAAATTTGGTACGGTAATGGCACTGGTACAAGATAGTATGGGGGAAACACATGAGGTTGAAGTTACAACCTTTAGGAGTGAATCAAACTATATTGATGGTAGATGGCCAACATCTGTTAAGTTTGTAGATAGTATAGACAAGGATTTAGGCAGAAGAGATTTCACCATTAATGCTATGGCCCTTGATTTAACACAGTTGAATTTAGAAGGTACCGATGTAGAGCAAGAGGTTGAGATATATGACCCCTTTAATGGTTTAGCGGATTTAGATAATAAAATAATTAGAGCAGTAGGGACACCGATAGAGAGATTTAAAGAAGATGGTTTAAGAGGTTTTAAAGCTTGTCGTTTGGCTGCGCAACTTCAATTTAGTATAGAACCTGATACACTTAATGCTATAAAAGAATCTCATTCTATAGCTTGTCAGGTATCGATGGAGCGTATAAGAGATGAATTTATGAAAATGCTTCTTAATTCATCAAAACCATCTATAGGTATAGAACTTATGAGGCAGACAGGACTATTGGGTATATTTATGCCAGAGCTTTTGGAAGGAGTAGGGGTTGAGCAGAAGCAGTTTCATGCAAATGATGTATATACACATGCCATTAAGACTTGTGACGTAGCACATGACAGTGTTAAGTTGGCTGCACTTCTTCATGATATAGCAAAACCAAGAACAGATATGGGGAATGGACATTTCTATGGACATGATTCTCAGGGTGCTGATATGGCAGAGCAAATAATGAAGAGAATGAAGTTCCCTCATACAGAGATAAACAAGGTTAAACTACTGATTAAAAATCATATGTTCTACTATCCTCATACACAGGGAGAGGAAGATAGGACGGATGTAGATATCGCTCATTGGACCGATTCTGCTGTAAGAAGATTTATACAGAGAGTAGGGCAAGAAAATATAGAAGATCTCTTTAGACTGCGTATGGCGGACGCTGAATCTAATCCAAAAACGTCATTTGATCCCAAAGAGATAACACTGCTCCAGGGAAGAATATCAGATGTACTTCACCAGGATATGGCATTAAAGGTAACAGATTTGAGAGTAAAGGGGGAAGATTTGGTAGCTATTGGAATACAAGAAGGTCCTGAGTTAGGTGCAATACTACGACAACTTCTTGATATAGTTGTAGATGATCCAAGTCTTAATACAAAGGAAGTATTAATAGAGAAAGCAAAAGAGATACAGCAAAGGAAGTAGAATTGGAATATTTTTTCTTTTTTGGATATCATATAGATTAGTAATATTAGATATATACTGCCCATAATGAACATACAATTCTGTGGAGCTACAAAAACTGTAACAGGTTCATGCTTTTATGTAGATACTGGAGATTATAAATTCTTGGTTGATTGTGGAGCTTTCCAAGGGCCAGATGAGATAGAGGCGAAAAACTATGAACCATTTCCATTTAATCCTTCAGAGATAGATGCAGTATTTCTAACACATGCACATTTTGACCATTGTGGAAGACTCCCTGTTCTTGTTAAACAGGGGTTTAGAGGAAGAATTATATCTACTCAACCGACAAGAGATTTGGCAAATATAGTTCTTTTGGATGCAGCCAATCTTCAGAAGGAGGATTACGAGAGAAGACTGGCAAGACCTAGGAATGGCAAAAAGGGTGGTTTGGCATCAGAAGGCTCTTTGTATGAAGAGGAAAAGCCATTATTTACAGAACAGGATGTAGAGGAAGTATACAGATTATTTAATGTATATCCATATAGTGATTCAGTTACCCTAAATGACAAGGTGGAGTTCCGTATGAGAGATGCAGGCCATATAATGGGTTCTGCAATATTTGAATTTTGGATACAGACAGATTTAGGAAGAACAAGAAAGATAGTGTTCTCTGGAGACTTAGGACAACCAGGGGCAAGAATAGTTAAAGATCCAGATATGATTAGAGAAGCAGATTATGTTATATGTGAGAGTACGTATGGAGATAGGTTACATAGAGATAGAAATGAGACTGTGTTGGAGCTTCTCTCAATACTACAAGAAGCCAAGAAAGAGGAAGGGAATGTCCTAATACCATCATTTGCACTTGAGAGAACACAAGAGGTTTTATATGAGATTAACCTATTTGTAGAAAACAGATTGCTCTCTGGTATTCCTGTATATCTAGATAGTCCAATGGCATCTAAAGCTACAAACATATTTAAACAGTATCCAGACTTCTACGATGAAGATGCAAAGAGACTCCTTGAGAAGGGAGATGATCCATTCAATTTCTCTGGACTTCATACGATAGAATCAACAGATGAATCAAAAAGATTAATATCAAAAAGAGGTATAGTTATAATTGCTGGTAGTGGAATGTGCAATGGGGGAAGAATAGTTCATCATCTTAAGAATAATATAGAGAACAAAAAGACACATATTGTGATAGTTGGATATCAGGTTAAGGGAACTCTTGGGAGAAGACTGGTTGATGGAGAGAAGGTTGTTAGAATAATGGGTAATGAATATGACAATAATGCACAAATACACACATTAAACGGTTTCTCTGCACATGCTGATGAGAAAGATCTAAGATATTGGTTAAGAGGTTTCGGACATACACCAAAAAGAATATTCCTTGTTCATGGCGAAGAAGACATAGCGAATAAATTTGCGGAGAATGTGTATCAAGATTTACAGATAGATACATATGTTCCTGATTTAAATGAAATAGTAGAATTAAAATAGTATGGATGAGATAGGTAGAATAGAAAAAGATATAAAGGATTTAAAGATACAGGGTGCTACTAATGTTTGTATATCTACATTTGAAGGAATGAAGATATATATTTCTAGAAGTACTGTTACAGATAGGGAGATATTCCTAAAGGAATTTTTTGAAATTGGAGATAGATTAGCAGATGCAAGGGATAATGAACCGCTAGCAAGAAATGGTGTCCATTATGTTAAGCATTTCTTTAAAGAGAAGTATAACCAAATTACAGAGATTAGTACTATTAAAGAGTTACTCAATGAGTTATGTGAAGAGTATCTCAATTTGCTTTCCTCTTGGAAGAAAGATGCTGTTTATAAATCTGCAAAACTACTTTCTAATTTAGATAAGATATTAACACATTGTCATTCATCAACAGTTGTAGAGCTTCTTAAAAAGTTGTCTGTATCAGATAAGGATTTTGAAGTTGTTTGTACAGAAACAAGACCTCTTAATCAAGGAAGAATTACTGCAAAAAGTCTTGTAGATGCAGGTATTAAAACAACAATGATAGCAGATAGTGCAGCAGAGTCTTTTGCTATAAATAGGGGGAGTGTAAATATAGATGCTGTATTTCTGGGTTGTGATCAGATAGCAAAAGGGGGTTATGTTATTAATAAGATAGGAAGTTGGGGGATAGCAATGGCAGCATATTACGGAGGAAAGCCAGTATATATTGTTACACCTCTTTTAAAATTTGATAAAGATAGTTTATACAATGAAATTAAGATAGAGGTTAGGGCAGATAAAGAGTTATGGTCAGATGCTCCTGATGGTCTTGATATGTATAATCCTGCATTTGAGGTTGTAGATAACTCTCTCATAGCAGGTTTTGTTACAGAGTTTGGAATAATTAAACCAAGTGATGTAGAGGATGTTGTTAAAAGAAATTATCCTTGGTTATTTACTGATTAAATTTATTACATATTAATAATGGCATACTACTTAAAGAGTAAAAGTCTTGATCTAGAAGAGGATAATGATTTTAATGTTGTATTAAATAGAAATGATGCAAAAGAGATTGGTATAAGAGATGGTGAGACATTAATGATTAGTTTAGGAGAAGTGGAACTTTATGCAGATGTGTTTGAGACTGATAACAAGATAAAAGAAGGGGAGATAGGATTGTTTGAAGAGATATGGAAAGACTATAACATAAAGGATGGTACTAGAATTCTTGTTGATATACCTCAAAGAAGTGAATCATTGAAATTAATAAGTAGAAAGCTACAAGGTCAGAGTTTAACCAAGCAGGACTTTGAAACTATAATGAAGGATATAGGTGAAAGAAGACTTAGAGAAACTGAAATAGCATTTTTCATCTCAACATTCTTTAATCCTGGATTTAATGAGAATGAGATACTATGGATGACAGAGGGTTTGGCACAGTCGGGGGATATTCTTTCATTTAAACAGTTAGCAGGGAAGGATGGTTTGGTTGTAGATAAACATTCTATCGGTGGTATAGCAGGGAAAGGTATAACACCAACCCTCGTCCCTATACTTGTTGCAGGAGGTCTTCTTGTCCCTAATACATCTACGAGAGCTATAACATCTCCAGCAGGTACGTCTGATATATTAGAAACTGTTATGCCAGTTAAACTTACAAAGGATCAGGTTATGGAGGTTGTTAAAAAGACAGGAGGATGTATGTTCTGGGGAGGTTCTCTTGAGATATCACCTGCAGATGACGTAATTATTAATGTTGAAAGATCACTTGATATACAGGAGTTCCAAAAGGTGCTTGTTAGTATAGTTGCAAAGAAGATAGCGATGGGCGTTAATCATGTCCTAATAGACCTTCCTTATGGAAGAGGAGCCAAGCTTAAAGGTCCTGAGGAAGCCCTTATGTTGGACAAAGAGTTTAAGAAACTCTTCAAAAAGGTGGGGATACACTGTGAAACGCTAAGGAGAATGATTAAGGGACCAGATGGTCCTGCAATAGGTCCGAATCTTGAGATAAAAGAGTGTCTTAAGGTACTTGAAAGAGATGAGAATCGGTCAGTGGAGTTAGAGAATACTGTCCTAAATATGGCGAGTAGATTATTTGAAAGTACAAAGAAGGTTGAAGAAGGGCAGGGGAAGAAATTTGCACAGGAGATATTGGAGAGTGGTAAGGCTCTGGATAAATTCTGGGAGATAGGTTTTGCACAAGGGGCAAAGAAGAAGACTAAATCATCAGAAATAACACCTGGGAATATAAAACATGATGTTGTAAGTAGAAGAAGTGGTACAGTTAAAGTTATATGTAATGCAGAGCTTGTTGGTATAGCAAGAGAGTTGGGTAATCCTAAGATAAAGGATGCGGGTATATATGTACATAAGATGCCAGGAGATAAAGTAGAGAAGGGTGATGTACTGATAACTATATATGCAACAACTCCCGCTAGGATGAATAATGCGAAGAATGCTATTGATTTGGAGAAGATGTATGAGTTTGTTTAAGTCCTCTTTTCTTCTTGATGACTCTAATTAGTATTACAATAGAAAGGATAATTACAGTTAGTATTATTATTGTAAGTATAATAGGACCAGTAATTATAAGTGATTTTCCAAGTGTTGTTGTTTTAAGAAATGTGTTTAACCAGTTTCCGAAAGAGTATGTGTTTGTAGTTGGTATATCATCAATACTCTCATAACCTTTTTCTGGAATTATATCTGTATATCCCATTAGATTTTCATCAGGGAGGGCATCTACTCCGTATATTTTTATGCTGTATCCTTCTGCTGTAAGGGAGTTAATATTATCTGCAGAGAACACTCTTATATTTGATAGTGAGTCTCCATTGAATGTCTCCCATAATACTCTGTCTATACTTTTCCCAATCTTCATATTTCTGCTTTCTAGGGTAGGATCAACTGTTAACCATCCATATTCTGGTATCCATACTTGTACCCACTGATGTCTAACTTGTTCTTCTTCTTGGTTTTCACTTAAATTTGCATATCCTAATGCAGCTCTTGATGGTATGCCTTGTGCACGAAGTAGGGCTATCATTGAGTCTGCATACTCCATACATACAGAAGCTCCACCGTATAGAGCGGCTTTGGCACCAATTCTTTCATTTGATGAATTAGCTTTTGATTCGTCATATTCCAATCTTTCATTAACAAACTGATAATCGGCTTCTATAATCCCGGCTATTGTGGTTTGATCTTTTGCAAGTCTTTGTGCCTCTTGTACTATGTATGGGTCTTTAACTTCCCAATACTTTGTAGCAGATAGGTATTTTTGTATATATTCTGTACCAGATATTTTTTCTTGATATTGGGCAAAGTCCATGTCATATGTACTGTTATTTGTACTATATTCATCTTGCGATACTGTTATGTATCCTTCAACAAGTATCTTTCCTTCTTCATTGGCTGGTACTTCAAATGTAGCTATAATATTCCCTTCTGTGTCTTTAAATAGGTTTGTGGGTGTTGGAGATACGTTTGAGAAGAGTATACTTTGTTCAGTTTCTCCATACTCTCTAGGAAGAGATATTTCATATATATTTGTTGAAAGAGCTTTAAATATGTTTGAGTATGATTGAGGTACAATGGAATCTGTTTTTGGTGTGTTATATGTTAGTTCAAATTTGTATGTTTGTTTTGTTCCGAATTCAAGGTATGGGGATGTTTCTATACGATCTGTTTGGGAGAATGAGTATGTTGTTTTCCCATCTTTTGTACTTGTTGTAAATTTCGATGGATATATTTTTGCAAGAGGTGATATCTTGGAGTCTACTATTATAGAGAGGTAGTAGTTGAATTGAGTTAGTGTCTTTGTACTTTTCTCTTCTTGTTGAAATACTATGTCTTCAGGAAGGGCTAAACCTTGTATTGTTACAAAGCTATTTATTTTGTCTACATAATCATGTGTTTTGTATGTGAACTCTATAATGTACGGTGATGAGCTTGTGGTTGTTTTGTAGTTTGGTATGTTTACATATATACCATTTGGTATTTCTTGTTCTTCTATTGTGTATTTTACATTGTTTCCTCTTAGGTCTTTTACGGTTATAGAGTCTCTTTTGTACTTTCTCTCTGTAGTTATTTCTTCGTCTGTATCACTTGATATGTCTGGTATGTGGAATACCTTTTCTCCTTTGGCAGGGTAGTAGTAGCTGCTGTTTTCAACCTCTCTTGTATATCTATTTTTTACCGTTACATATGTATCTCCTGTGTTATAGTATATTTTTGTGTCTGTATCTATCTTAAAGTCATAGGAGGATGCATGTACTATGTTTGTAGGTATTAGAAATGGAAGAAGGAGTATTATTGTTAGTATTTTGTTTTTCATAGTATTGAATAATATATCATGTTTTATATGTATTTGTATTTGAATATATACATTAAATGGCCTATAATATGCATGTTTGTATGTTCTTTAAAAATAGAAAAGAGGAGAGAAATGTTATATTGTGAACAGGATTGTAGGCTTAATGGTTTAATACATCAGTATATAAGTGTGCTTTTAGACAAGAGGAAGTTAATAAAGCGTAGAGAGATAATACTTGGGGAATTAGTATTATATGTGGAGGAAAACTTGGAAAGAATAGGGAATTTTGATCTATTAATCAAAATTGCCGATATCTTTCTTGATGAAAGCTTCAACTCAGCAATACATGTTCTAAAACAGGCATTGAAAAATGCAAATGACTTTAAGGAATTCCTTTACGTCTGGGATGCTCTTGATGCTTTGGTGAAAGATCTTGGCAAGGTCGCTGTAATGATTTGTTATGAAGAAATGGCGTATCGGGGTTTCATTAAAGCAAAAACTGTTAGGGATTATCGGGAGTTGTTAAGAAGGTTAGAGGGGAAAGATATCTCCCAAAATTTCATCAAAAAGGTTGAAAAAATAATTGACCTGAGAATAACATTTTCAGATTGTTAAAAACATACAAACAAAAGGTGGTGGAAATCACATAATTATCATATTAATATGATATTAGATTTCCACCTGCTTTCCTTTATAGTAGTATACTTATATATATATGATTAAAAGATCACATTCATTGTCATTGGGTATTGTAGGGTTACCTAACTGTGGTAAATCTACAATATTTAATGCATTAACTAAACTATCTGTACCTGCAGAAAACTTTCCTTTCTGTACAATAGACAAGAATATTGGGGTAGTACAAATACCAGATAAAAGACTAGACGCTATGGCCTTGCATTTTGCTGCAGAAAAGGTTGTACCATCTGCAATGACATTTGTAGATATAGCTGGTCTTGTAAAAGGTGCATCAAAGGGAGAGGGACTTGGAAATCAATTTCTTGGACATATACGAGAGGTTGATGTAATCATGTATGTACTTAGAGCATTCCAAAGTGAAAGTGTAATACATGTATATGATAGAGTAGATCCGATAGACGACTTTGAGATAGTACAATCAGAATTAATATTCAAGGATATAGAAACAGTGGAAAAGAGAATCGGTATGGTTAATAAGTTGGCTAGGATTGGGCAGAAAGATGCACAAGATGAAGAAAATATACTTAAGAAAGTAATGGATAATTTAAACAAAGGTATTCCAGTTGTTGAAATGAAACTCTCTGAAAAAGAACAGGAGTATATATATGACCTATGCCTTCTCACAGCAAAGAAAAGAATGTTCCTTCTTAATACAAAAGAGGGTATGGATGAGGAGAAAATTAAAGAGTGGGAGGAAAAACTTAAAGAAACAACAGGAGATACAGTTATAGTTGCTGATGTTAAATTGGTAGGTGATGAAAAAGAGATATTAGAGTATGAAGAATTATTGGGATATAAACCTAAGGGTATAGAAGATATTATAAAAGGTGCATATGATACATTAGATTTAATAACCTTCTATACAGGTTCTGAGAAAGAGTGTAATGCATGGAGTATACAAAGAGGTGCAACAGCCAAAGAAGCTGCTGGAGCAATACATACTGATTTAGAAGAGAACTTTATAACTGCAGATGTAGTTGATTTGGATGAAATGCTCTCACTTGGAGGATGGAATGAAGCGAAGCAGAAAGGTATTGTAAAGAATGTAAGCAAGGATTACATAGTACAAGATGGAGAATATATTATAATACTTGCAAATAAAGCATAACTACTTATTGTCTTAAAGAGTATTTTCTGCTAAAATCCTTTGGGTTAAGATATAATTTAAATAATTGATTAAATGTCTGTTAAAGGAATTAAAAAGTTAAAGAGTTATGAAATTACATTAATACTTAAACCATTGCTTCCTGATGATGTTAGGAAGGAGATACACAAGGAATTTGTAGATCTAGTATCAGAGAATAAGGGTGAAGTTATAGATGTAGATGTATGGGGGAAGAGATATCTATCCTATGATATTAAAGGTCATAATGAAGGTTATTATATAATATATACCTTTAGTTCATATCCTAAAGAGATAGCAGAGATTAGGAGAAAAATGGAGTTAAAACAAGAAGTATTAAGATATATGGTTGTAGAGGTTGATGATGTATCAACAGTTGGAAAGAAGATTAAGAAAAAAGAGATAGAGATTTAATAGAAATTTAATAATTAGTGTGTAGAGTTAAAGGTAAGTTAAATTTTAATATATATAAACAAAATGGCAGCGAGATCTTTAAATAAAGTTATCCTTATAGGAAACTTAACAAGAGACCCAGAGATGAGATATACAAACTCTGGAACACCAGTAGTAACTTTTGGAATGGCTACAAATAAGTCATGGAAAGATACTAATGGAGAAACAAAGGAATTAGCAGAATTCCATAATATAGTTGCATGGAATAAAATGGCAGAAATATGCCAACAGTTGCTTGCAAAGGGTATGAAGGTATATGTAGAAGGTTCTCTAACTACAAGGTCATGGGAATCAGAGGATGGTACTACAAAGTACAAGACAGAGATTAGATTAGAGGATATGATTCTTTTAGATAATAAAGGAAAACAAGGTGCAGGGATAAGTGAAGAGGGACAGGAGAAAGAAGAGAAAGTAGAAGAGAAGAAAGAAGAAGAGGTCGAAGAGGTAGCATCTGATGAGGAAGTACCTACAGAAGACCAAGATCCATTAGAAGAGGATTTACCATTTTAATTTGATAGGTATTAAAAATGTTAGATGAAGAGACAAAAGTAGAAGATAAGATAGATACATCAGAGTATAGTTCTGATCATAAGAAAGGAAGAAGAAGAAAGAAGATTATTCAGAATCTTAAATGTCCTTTATGTGAATCTGGTGTTAAGTTTGTAGGATATAAAGATGTATACCAATTAAAGAAATTTACATCTGTTAGAGGAAAGATAATATCTACAGAGAAGTCTGGAGTATGTCATAGACATCAGAAGCAGTTAAAGAGGGCTATAAAGAAAGCTAGATATTTAGCACTATTACCATATTCATCTAACGAGTAGGGGAATATATATTTGTGATATTGAAGAGGGACTGTAATAGGTCCCTTTTTGTTATGAAGAACTAACCTAGAGACCAAATATACAATGCATAAAAGCATTTGATCTCTAGGTGTCGTTCCCTAAGTCCAAAGAAGAATAATTCTGTATATTGCGCAAAAGAGAAGAGTTAATATAGCAATCGATCCAATTACATATGCGATAATATCATACAATTTTCTGAAATCCTTTGTTTCTGTAAGCATTAAGACTACTGAGATGAATATTAAAATTACAATAATTAAATCAATAGTAGAGCCAAGAGAATCTTTTGCTATAACCAACCTTGGAATAGCAGAGAAAACCAACCCTAGACTTATTACAATTAAGGTTGTAATCTTGCTCTCAGCTGTTGTGGTTTTTTTAATTAGAGTATAAATAAAAGCTATTACTCCAATAACACTTATTATATCTCCCACAGAAGACATTATTTCAAGAGTTTTCATTTCTCCTCCTATATTCTGAACTTCAATTTAATGAAGTTTAAAAAATCCTCTGCAAAAAAACAGGGGATTCCGATTATAAACACGATGAACAAGAACAAGCCTTTTTCTTTAAATTCTGTCTTATCCATCTTTTTTGACAATGTTATTATTACTGTCAAAAACATTAGTATTGGTGGTACTATTATCTTCCACTTCTCCGCCATATTTATCCTCCTCTCTTAGTTTGCTAAATCCCCCTAGGAATCTTGGAATTTCTACAAAACAGGCTATCATGCCTGCAATTAGAAATATTCCTATTAATATACCAATTATAGCCTCCATTTCTTTCTTATCCTTTCTATATGATTATCTTTATATAGATAATCATCTGGTTGTTTGGGCTTTAATATCCCCCAAACAATTATTATAAATACCACTACAACAACGATAATAATTCCGATAACAATCTTTGACATCTCTTTTCTCCTTTCTTTGGATTTTTAAAGAACCTCTAATTATATCACTATACTATAGGTATATTAATACTATTCATTGAAAATATATTCTTTATTAAGTAATATATAAAGACAATGTCTAAACTGCCAATACTACAAAAAAATGCATATCTATCTCTTGTAATAAAGGATAATGGTATATGGGCACACCTAAGTTATACCGATTACAATGCACAAAGAGAGTATATATTAAGTGATTATACTGATTTAAATCCTCTAAAACAGAGACTAGATGACGAATTCTTCACCAAAAACTTCTGGTATGAATACTTTGATAATTTAGAAAAGGTATTCAATTGGGACATAGTTAACAGGGAGAGAGAAAAGATATTTATGTTTGTTAATTTTAAAGAAGAGGGAGAGGGAGTATCAGGTGTTAGGGTTTTGGTTGATGAAAATCAAAAATTCTTTAAC
>JAQWFF010000007.1 GCA_028704525.1 Candidatus Dojkabacteria bacterium
ATGTACCAAGTGATATTAATGTCGCATTAACACAAAATGAAAGTATCGTTCCAACTGAAGCAAGCAAAGCATTATACGGAGAACAAGAGGTACGAGTAAAAAGCGGAGAGTATATAGTAGCAGATGTACCAGTTCTATTCTCAAAGGACAGAGATTGGTCATCCGTAGTTGTTGATGTTGATACAGAAAGTAATAAGGCAGTTGTTAAGTTTGCTGGAGACTCAGGTGTTGAGAAACCATTTACACTATATATTATTCAGGGGACCACAAACAGTTTAGTAGTATGTCCTAGTGCTACAGCAGTTGAGGATATAACCATAGATTGTACAGGTGGAGTTAAGTTTACAGGAGACTTCCCACAAACAAAGGAAGTTGAAGGAAATGATGTGTCTGTATCACAGGTGATATTAAACAAAGTTAAGTACTGGGTTGCCGATGGCCTAGTTGGTACTGGAGCCCAAGGCTATGTATCTGATGGATCTGAAGAGGAAGAGGAGGAGAAAGTTACACCAACAATTACATTCCAACCTGTTATAGATGGTATAAATAGTGTAATAGAGGCTGTTAAGGGAACAACCCTTTCGATACTTGATAGTACTCCTGTAAAGGATTTAAATGAATCAGAGCTTCAGAATATATCTGTTGCAACAACAGTAGTTACAATAGCTGTAAGTACGAGTGTAATGTTAGGTTCTCTCCCACAGGCAGTATATCTACTAATACAGGCAATACTTGGTATTCTAAGTGCGTTCGGATTTAGGAGAAAGAGAGTCTATTACGGTTATGTATATGATTCATATAGCAAAGAGCCAATAGATGCTGCAATTATTAGAATATATAATATGGAGAAATCCCTGATTGAGACAGCAATTACGGACTCTACAGGAAAGTTCTTTGGAAATCTCCCACAAGGAGAGTATACCCTTGAGATTAGAAAGAGAGGATATATATTCCCAAGTAGTTTTATAAAAGGGAAAGATTATCCAATACAAAATGTATATGGAGGGAGTATAAATATATCTGATGATAAATCAGACTTAGAGGTTGCAATACCAATGGACAGAGAAGAATTAAGTGGAAGCAGAAAACTATTCATTTCCTTTAAGAAAATTCTTTCTATACTTCTTTCTATACTTAATATATTAATATTCGTAGCAGGTATATTCATATTCATATATATGTACTCTAAATTCCCAAATACAGGCAACCTGTTAATAGGTCTAATATATATACCAGCCATATACTTTATAGGAAGGTCAATATTTGGCAAATATATGAATTATGGGAAAGTTGTAGATGGGAAAGGGAAGGGATTAAAAGGGATATCTTTAGTACTTAAGGATAAGGAATTTAATAGAATTGTTAATAAAAGAGTTACAGATCATAAAGGAAGATATAGATTTGTTGTAAATAAGGGTGTCTATATTCTTGATATAGATGAAGCAAATTACAAGGTAGAGAAAGTAGACAAGGGAAATGAAATAGATATTAAAAAGAACAATGGTATAGTAGCAAAGAAAATAGTTGTAAAAAAAGCTTAATTTTAATAATATATACCTATGCCAATGAATAAGATAATTATACTGGGTGGTGGTAGTATCCTCTTGGGAATTCTCGCCGGTATTGTTACAAGAAGTCTATGGGTTGGTATAGCATTTCCAATTCTCTTAATAGCCTTTCTTGCAATGATGTATGCTGTAAAAGGAGAGAAAGTAGATACTAAAGACAAAGAGAAGGAAAAGAATGACGATGACTCTCGTATAGGATAAGGACGATTAGCTCAGCTGGTTAGAGCATCGCATTCACATTGCGAAGGTCGTTGGTTCGATACCAACATCGTCCAATTTCAGATATAATCATATACCTAAATTAAACAGTATAACTAAATGTTAGAGATAATTATTGCATTAGTTGGGGGAATCCTTTTGGGAGTTGGTATCTTCTACTTTATTAGAAGAGGAAAAGGAAATGATAGTCAGATATTAGAGGAAACACTTCAAAAGAAATTAGATGAACTTGTACCAAAAGCATTAATGAATGCAAATGAATACCTTGTAAAGACTGCAAAGGAATCACTAAGCTCTGAGACAAAACAAACGAGAATAGATTTAGATAATAAAAGAGAAGAGATTGGAAGGTTAGTTAAAGGTCTTGAGGAGTATGTAAAGACCGCAGACAAAGACAGGATAGATTCTATGTCTGCATTAAAAGAATCTGTAGAGAACAGTAGAAAAGTTACAGAACAGCTATCTGTAAGTACTGAAAATCTTAAGAAGGTTCTTTCTAACAACCAGTTAAGAGGACAGTTTGGGGAACAGGTTGCAAATGATCTTCTTAAAATGGCAGGTTTTGTAATTGGAAGTGATTATGAGTTTAATAAAGAACAGAAAGGTTCTGAAACAAGACCAGACTTCACAATATTCCTTCCAGATAGAACAAGGATAAATGTAGACTCTAAATTCCCATATAGTAATCTTCAAAAAATGTCTGAGACAGATGATAAAGAGATGAGAGATAAATACAGGAGTCTATTCCTAAAAGATGTCAAAGAGAAAATAAATCAGGTATGTACAAGAGATTATATAAATCCAGAAGACAAGACTGTTGATTTTGTAATACTCTTTATTCCAAATGAAATGATATTCTCATACATATATGACAAGATGCCAGAGGTATGGCAAGAGGCTATGACAAAGAAAGTTGTTCTTGCGGGACCATTTAGCTTCACAGCAATATTGCGAATGATTAAACAGGCATATGATAACTTTAAGGTACAGGGAAATATCCAGAGTATAATTGGAAATATAAAAGCATTTGAAAAAGAGTTTGATAATTTTTCAGAATCATTCTACAAGGTAGGAGAAAAGATTGGGTCATTACAAAAACAGTATGATAGTGTAAGTACAACAAGATTTAATCAATTGGTTAGAAGAATGGACAAGGTTAAACTAGAAGATGGTGATGATACAAATGATCAAACGTTATTAGAATTTAAAAAGGGAGCATAAAACTCCCTTCTTAAAACGATTCCGAAAAGAAAAACTACTTCTCTTTCTTTCCCCATGCAAGCATACCCAGAAGTACTAGGTTTGCAATAGGTACTAACATTAAAAGACCAAGTAATTTGTCATAACCTCTCTTCTCACATATCTTCATTATTGCGATTATAGATATAACACCTACAACCAATCCACCAACACCTGGAATTAAAAGAAGAAGAAGAAGAGTTGGATTCTGCTCTCCCATCTTAAATAACAGAATTAAATTTAAGATAGGGATCCATGCATACCATCCATTCTCTACATTAAGTCGCTTTGCAATATTCATAAGAGCAAGTGCAGAGAACACATACATAGCTATTCCCACTACGGAGTATATAGCAATCATAACTCCTGCGATAGCCAGACCACCAGCAGCAATAGAGCCTGCCGCATAGTAGTCATCACTCAAATCCTCCCAATCATCATAATATGATTCCCAATCATAATCTTCATATTCGTATGGGGAAATCAAAGACTCTTCTGCTAAGACTGGTCTTGCAACCAATAAGGCAGGGAGAAGGAATGAAAGAGTGAGGACAATTGTTAATAACAATTTTCTCATCTTAAATATATAAAAATTTATATAAATATATTCTTGCATAACTACTCTATATGGTCAACAGTTAAAATATGTGGTAATTTAATATTATGGAATCTGCCAATTTCAATGTAATAGAAGGAAGTAAAAAAATACTAATATCAGCAGCACATGCATATCCACATAAAAGACCTGCATTAACATGTGGATACAAAGGAGCAGAGGAGTATACAGATGATATAACAAAAGATATATGTTCTCACTTAGGTTGCTTTGGTATATATCTAACATCTGATTGCGAATATGATCCAAACTACCATAAATTAGAAAGAAATGAGTATAAACAGGAAATTACAGATATAGTACAGAAGAATAATATACAAAGAGTTATAGATATACATGGGCTAAGAGACTACAGTGGATATGATGTAGGTATATACTATACGACAAGATTTAGAAGATCTATTGAATTTGCACAAAGGATATCAGAAGGATTAGATAAGGGAGCATTAAGAGGTATTAATATTGGGATATTTAGATTCTATGACAATGAGCAAGAATCTATAGGTGAATATGTAGCTTCTCAACTTAGAATACCAGCAGTACAGATAGAGATAGAGAGATATATTAGAAAAGATGACCAATTAAAGAGAGAGTTTGTAAGTAACTTGGTAAAAGTATTAGAGCAGGAGAAAATATAATAAATATTATCGGTTAATTAAATGTTTTTAATAGTCCTTTGACTAGATATTAATACTTTGTTATCCTGAAATATATTCTAAATTCATAGTATTTTTCTACATATGGCAGAAACAATAAAAAAGATAGAAAGTGAAAAAGGGAAAGCTATAGAGATGGCAGTATCACAGATAGAGAAACAGTTTGGAAAGGGTTCTATAATGAGACTTGGTAGTCAAGAGAAGGTTAAGGTTGATGCTATCCCAACAGGTGCACTCTCACTAGACATTGCACTTGGAGTGGGGGGTATACCAAAGGGCAGGATAATAGAAATATATGGTCCAGAGTCATCAGGGAAGACCACATTGGCATTACACATACTCTCTGAAGCACAGAAGAAGGGAGATGCTGTTGCCTTTATAGATGCGGAACATGCATTTGATCCAAAATATGGAAAGAACATAGGTCTTGATATTGATAATCTATATATATCTCAACCAGATTTCGGTGAACAGGCATTAGAGATATTAGAAACACTTGTTCGTTCATCTGCATTCGGAGTTATAGTTGTGGACTCTGTTGCTGCACTAACACCACGAGCAGAGATAGAGGGTGATATGGGAGATAGTCATATGGGATTGCAAGCCCGACTTATGTCTCAAGCTCTTAGAAAGATAACAGCGATAGCAAGCAAAACAGGAACTACAATAATCTTCCTAAATCAATTAAGAATGAAAATCGGTGTAATGTTTGGAAATCCAGAAACAACAACAG
Source organism: Candidatus Dojkabacteria bacterium (assembly GCA_028704525.1). Classification (GTDB taxonomy): domain Bacteria; phylum Patescibacteriota; class Dojkabacteria; order SC72; family SC72; genus JAKPKF01. The sequence goes on from JAQWFF010000007.1 coordinate 5,032, forward strand.
GTGGAAATGCTCTAAAGTTCTACGCTTCTATAAGGATGGATATTAGACAAAAAGACAAAATACTTAAAGATGGTATGGTAATAGGACACTCTAGAAAGGTTAAAGTTGTTAAGAACAAAGTAGCTCCTCCATTTAAGGAAGCAACTTTTAATATGATATATCCTTTGGGTATAGATAGAGAGAGTAGTATATTGGACGCCGCATCAGATATGGGTGTTGTTGTTAAATCAGGAGCTTGGTTTAAGTATGGTGACGAACAGTTAGGACAAGGAAGAGAAGCAACAATAGAAGTACTTAAGAAAGATACAAAACTTCGAGATAAAATTGTTAAAGAGGTACTTGCAAAGGTAAAATAGAGAGATGATTGTAACAGCGTTAGAGCAACAAAAGAAAGACAATTCACGTCTTAATGTATATATGGATGGTAATTTCTTCTGTGGTTTGTCTGTAAATATAATCGCTCAATACAACATATATCAAGGGAAAGAGATAGAGGATAATAAGTTAGAAGAAATACTTTTTGCAGAACTTCAATCAAGATTCTTTGATAGAGCTGTATCATACCTAGTACGTTCCCCAAAGACAGAGTATCAGATAAAAAGATATATCAATGAACTATTCTTCAAAAAGAAAGGGAAATGGTTTGAAGATATATCTAAAGAACAGATGGAACAGATACAAAACAATGTATTAGATAAACTACATAAATATGACTATATAGATGATAAACGATATGCAGAACTGTTTGTAACCTCTCGTCTCAAAAATAAACCAAGAGGAAGAGCAGTACTCTATGGTGAACTACTCTCCAAAGGAGTATCAAAAGATATTGTAAAAGAGACATTAGATAATATGTTTAAAGATGAATATCAGGTGTTAAAAGATGCATACAAAAAGAAATATAAAGAGGAGAAGATATCATTTGAAGATACAAAGAAGATATCCTTTCTTCAGAGAAAAGGTTTTAATTGGGATTTAATTGAAAGGTATATAAACGATGAGTCTACAAAAGAGAACTAATTGGATAATACCAAAAAAGAAAAGTACAGATGTATTAGAAAGCATAACCTTAAATAGAGATATAAAGGATGTAGATAAATATATAAGTCCATCATTAGAAGATATCCCCTCGTTTAAAAAATTGTTTGGTTGTACAAAAGCAGCAAAAAGAATAATTAAAGCCATAGAGAAAGAGCAAAAAATTCTAATACATGGAGATTTTGATGCAGATGGAATATGTGCAACCTCACTACTTTGGGAATTCTTGTATAGAGATGTATCCAAATTTCTAAAAAAGAAAATTGATGTAATACCGTATATACCAAGTAGAATAGATCAAGGATATGGATTAACAGAATCATCATTGGAGGATATAAGGGGATTAGGATGTAAACTATTAATCACGGTAGATTGTGGAGTAAGGGATAGGAAGTTAATAGAGAAATATAAAGATATAGATTTTGTAATAACAGATCACCATCAACCACCAAAGGAATCGTTTGAGGATATAAAATATATTCTTGTTCATCAAATGCTTGGAGATAGTAAATTTCCATATCAAGAGATATCAGGAAGTGCAGTTATATATCTTGTTATACAAGCTATAGCAAATATACTTCAGATGGATAGAAAGGTTGAGAAAGGATTGGATTTAGTAGCTCTATCTACAGTAACAGATATTATGCCTCTACTTGGTGTAAATAGGGTGTTTGTTAAATATGGGTTAGAAGAAATTAGAAAAAGAAATAGGTTGGGTTTAAATGCTTTAATACTTCGCTCTGGTATATTACCAAAGGATGTAGATTCATATCACCTAGGATATATCATAGGTCCTCGTATTAATGCTGCTGGGAGGATAGGAAATCCATTAAATGCAGTTAGACTTCTTGTTAGTCATGATGAAAAACAGTGTAAAGAGATATCAGAGGAGTTAAATACATTAAACTTTGATAGGCAGAAGCTAACAATGGATGTATTAGAAGAGGCCAAGGAAGATGTTAATATTAAAGACAAATTGATTTTTGTTAATGGGAGAGATTGGCATGAGGGTATTATTGGTTTGGTTGCAGGAAAGCTACAAGAGGAGTATTACAAGCCTACAATAGTTGTGTCTAATGTAAAAGGTTCTGCAAGAAGTATACAAGGTTTTAATATAACAAAGACATTAGAGAAGTTTAGTAAGTATCTTGAGAGATATGGAGGGCATGAGCTTGCTGCAGGTTTTACAATTAAGGAAGGAAAACTAGATGAGTTTAAAAAAGATATTATTAAATATGCAAATGAAAAATTAGAGAAGGATATACAAAGAGATATTAAGATAGATTTGTTTTTAGAAAGTGATCAGATAGGTGTAGATTTGATAAAGGAATTAGGAGACCTAGAACCATACGGTTTCGGCAATCCCAAACCAATTATATATCTTGATAATCTTGTTGTTGTTAAGAAGAAGGTGATGGGACAGGATGGGAAGCATATGAAATTAACTGTAAAGGGAGGAGGAATAGATCTACTTGAACTAGTTATGTTTAATTGTAATGATGATGTAGAAAAGATAAATGAGGACACTAGTATAGATGTAATAGGGTATCCAGATATAAATGTATGGAATGGAAGAGAGAATATTCAGTTTATTGTAAGAGAGTGGAGATTAAACTCTGCTAATTAATTTTCCAAGTCTATTTGGTGTGTTAGGAAGATATGTTGCTTCTAATATACTATTTATATTTAGTAGCTTCATAAGAAGTCTTTCTGTTCCTATTGCAAATCCCCCGTGTGGAGGGCATCCATACTTGAAGTATTCAAGATAATCTTTTAATGATTCTTCTGACATTCCTCTCTCTTTTGCATTCGCTATTAACTTATCAATACGATGTTCTCTCTGTGCACCTGTTGTTACCTCTATTCCTTTCCAGAACAGATCGTATCCCAATGCAAATGTTGGATTATTATCATCCTTCATATGATAGAAAGCTCTACTTGCATGGGGATAATCTATCATAAACAGGAACTCAGATCCTGTCTCCTTCTCAATTATCTCTGATATTGCCCTTTCTTCTTCTGGTGAGAAATCGCCTTCATCTTTGCTTGGTATCCCAGCTTTAGCTAGTTTCTCTTTAGCATCCTTTACGGTTATATATGGGAAATCTCCATCTGGTATTTTTATATCTACATCAAATACATGCTTTATATCCTCTCCATATTTCTCCTTTACACTCTTTAGCATGCCCTTTAACATCTCTTGCTCAAAATGGCATACATCTTTATATGAATCTATGTATGACATCTCTACATCAAAGCTTGTATATTCTGTTAAATGTCTTGTAGTGAATGATTTTTCTGCTCTAAACACTGGACCAACGTTAAATACTCTTTCTAAATCTGCAGCCATACCCATCTGTTTATGGAATTGTGGTGATTGTGCAAGATATGCTTTTTTATCAAAATACTTAACTTCAAATACACTTGCTCCTGATTCGCTTGCTGCGCCTATTATTCTTGGTGCTTGTATCTCTACGAAGTTATTATTAAGGCAAAAATCTCTAAGCTCTTTGGTCATGAGGGTAGCAACTCTCATCATAAGATTATTTTTCTTGGTTCTTAGATCTATCCATCTGTAATCAAGTCTAATGTCTAGAGCAGATGTATTATCTGTATGCTCCTCCTCTATAACTATTGGAAGTGGTGTCTGAGAAAGTGAGTCTATTTTTATATCTTTTATTTCAAGTTCATATCCTACTGCAACCTGTTTTGCCTCTTTAACAATTCCCGTAATATCGACTACTGATTCTAGTGTTATTGATTTGACGGTCTTTAGGAGTTCTTCTCCATTTCCAATCCATGCTACAGTTTGTACTATTCCAGAGATATCTCTTATCATTAGGAATATTATCTTCCCTTGATCTCTTACAGTATCAACTCTTCCTCTAACCCTAACTTCTTCTCCTATATGATCTTTAAGATTTCTAACTAATGTTCTTTCCATTAATAGTACAAAAAAGATAATTTAAATCTAGTCATTATATATTACCAATAAAAAGGTATTTAGAAAAGAGAATTACTATCTTCTTCTATAATATTCTCCTCTTGTACAATTTTATTCTGTACAGCGGAGTAGTTAATAGCAGGGTAATAGAAATCAAATTCCCCCTTTGTATCATTATCAAATATAGCTTCTCCAGATATTACGTATACAGGTTGAAGAAATTCTTGCTCTGTAGGACTTTCATAGTATGTTATAAGAATACTAAATACTGTAAATTTCTTAACTTTCTTTGGAATATACTCTGTAACATAATCACCATTAACATTATTTAGATATATTAAACTTCCATTCCCTTCTTGTACTTGTTGTATAGCGTATTGTGGGGAGATAAGCTCGTATGTACCGCAACTACTCTCTTGTATTGGCCAATATGTGTAATCTATTTGATAAATATCGGAGAGTGTTGTACCTTTTCTATCTACCCCAACATATACAGATATATTAGCTTTATTAGGTTCAAGAGTTGTAACACTGGTTTGGAATGTACTGACTGTTATCTTCTTGTCATTTATAACAGGAGTTTCTATAGTTGGTTCCCCAAGTTTTCGTGTTAGGGTATTAACCATAGATTCAGCTCCTTCTATATTAGAAGGTACAGTTATCATAGATTTAGATCTTTTAAAATCTACCCTTATCAATTCAGCTTCAGAAAGAGATGACGCTTGACTAAATGAACCATCAGGATTTACGTCTATGAGTGTTGTTTTATGATTACCTGCTGCATAATCAGAAGATGAGAAACCGAGTGCCCTAAGTGTATTTACTGCCTTAGATTTTGCTTGTTGTTCTGTCGGTACAGATCCTAATTCAAGGCTCTTTCTTATATATGATGCATCTGTCTTGAGTGTGAAGTTAAGATTCTTGGCATATATCTCAAGTGTTCTTCCTGTGTCTCTATCTATCCATACATAACTTGTTGTTCCCCTTCTAATAACCCCCTCTGGATCAAAACCCATTTTCTTTGCCAATATCTTTGCATCTGCTTGTGAGCTTAGTGACTGAACGGGATTATCAAATTTATAGACATTTATAATCTGTGGTAATGAATCAATCTTCCCTGTATCTGTTTCAATCTCAAATAACATTTCAGAACCTTCAGAGAGTTTTAGTGATGGTATTACTAATTTGTTTTCTAAAAACTCCTCCTTTGTCTCTGTACAAGCGAAATTAGCAGAAAGATATTCAACAGGCATATTCTTACTTTGAGAAGAAGATAGTATTACTAGTATTAAAATAACAAAGACAAGAACCGCTCCACCAATTATTACACCAAATCTTTTTGTCCAGAATGCCGCCTCAGTTAAAGTCATGCTATAATCTTATCAGTACTTATATTTTGTATCAAGTTATATATGAGAAACAAAGAGGAGTGTAGCATATTAGCAGATATACTATTCCCAGATGTTGTACAAACACCCGAGGATATGTTTAATAAATATCCAAAAAGAAATTTAAATGATGACAGTATGGTTTTAAGATTTGCACCTAGTCCAACAGGTTTTCTTCATATAGGGACTGTTTATACAGGAATGATTTGTACAATACTGGCAAAACAATCATCTGGTGTATCAATCTTGAGGATAGAGGATACAGACAAAGGCAGAGAGATAGAGAATGGTATAAGTACTATCGTAAATGGTCTTAAAGATTTTGGAGTATATTTCGATGAAGGTCCAATAGACACAAAAGAGTATCATGGTGTATATGGGCCATATATACAGAGTCAAAGATTGGATATATATAAAGTATTTGCAAAACAGATGGTTAAGGATGGAAATGCGTATCCATGTTTTCTTTCAGAGGAGGAGCTAGAGGAGATGAGGGTAAGACAGGAGGAAGCAGGTGAAAGAACTGGTTGTTATGGTAAATGGGCGGTTTGGAGAGAAAAAGGTTTAGAAGAGGTTAAAGAGAGACTTGATAAGGGAGAGAAGTTTGTAATAAGGATATATTCAACAGGGAATGCAGAGAACATATTCCATACAGCAGACTTAATAAAAGGAAATCTAACTCTACATGAGAATGATATGGATATGGTTCTTCTTAAATCAGATGGATATCCAACATATCACTTTGCTCATCCAATAGATGATACTTTGATGGGTATTACCCATATTCTTAGAGGAGACGAATGGTTACCATCGCAACCTCTTCACAGAGAGTTGTTTGAGAAACTAGGCTTTAAAACTCTTCCGTATGGTCATCTTTCTCCTCTTATGAAATCAGATAACGGGAATAGGAGAAAGTTAAGCAAGAGGAAAGATCCTGAAGCAGATGTTTTGTACTATATAGAAAGAGGATATCCAAAAGACGGAATTAAAGAATATTTATTAAATATAGCTAATTCAAACTTCTACGATTGGAGAATTCAGAATCCAAATATTAAAGCCGATGAGTTTGTTTTAAAGATTGAGAAGATGAATAAGGCAGGAGCACTTTTCGATATCGTTAAACTCAATGATACATGTAAAGAATATATATCAAGATTAAATGCTCAAACTGTCTATGATATGTCTCTTGATTGGGCAAAAAATTACAATGATGGTATAGCAAAACTTTTAGAGGACAATAAAGAGTATTGTATTAATATCCTAAATATAGAAAGAGAAGGAGAGAAGATAAGGAAAGATATGGTTAAGTTTGAGGATGTTAAGAATCAATTGGAGATATTCTTTGATGAACTAATCCCTGATTATGAAAACATATCAAATAGGATTGATATGGATAAACAGAAAATGATAGTACAGAAATATCTAGAAGTATTTAATATATCGGAGAATTGGTTTGAGGATGTAAGGCAACTAGCAAGTACTCTCGGATTATCAGCAGGTGATGTGGCTATGGTACTTAGAGTCGCTATTACGCATAGAACTAAATCGCCTGATTTATACCAAGTCATAAAGGTCCTGGGAGAAGAGAAGGTTAGAGAAAGATTAGAGAAATACATATCTTAAGTGATATAATTATCCATAACTAGTGCCGGATCGTCTAATGGTAGGACGGCGGTCTCTGGAACCGTTAATTCTAGTTCGAATCTAGGTCCGGCAATTTATAATATAATCAATTATATAAATGGCAGAGTATATACAAGGTGATTTATTAGATAACTCTAATGAAGAAATACCTGTTGGCGGTTCTTCTTCTGCTGATCCAGGGTATACTTTTAGAAGAGATATCCCGTATTCCATAATGTGTAAATGCAAGGAGAGTGACGCAGAGTTTCCTTCTTTATTGTCTATTCCAATTGTTACCAACGATATTAATCCAAAAGAAATTGCAGAGAGTAATTTTAAATTACATAGAGAACAGTTAGGGAAAAGTGGTTTTGATTTAGAGAATAATACACCAGTTTTCTTCTCATATTTTGAGGACGAGGGAGTCGGTGATAGGGCTTTATTCCCTAATTATATTAGTATGTCATTCTGGAGAGATAGGGAGGGGAAATTATACTCTTGTTCAACCTACAATGAATTCACCATTATTGGTTCTTTTAGAAATGTTAAAAATAGTGGAGGTGGAATAGAGCCAAATGTAACAGTTTTTGATTATAAAGTTTTTGATGAGACCAATACTTATAGAGAATTAATTATAGAAATAGTTCATAGAAAAGGAGTTGATGTTGAAGATATGCTTTCTAGATGGGTAGCAAGCCAAGGAAAGAATTCTAATGAGAATAAAAATGATATATATAAGAAACTTCTAGATCCTACTATCTTTAAAAGAAATGATTTTTGGAATAGACACAGATTTAATACACCATTAAGAAGGAATCCTTTGCTTAGTCTTTCATACAATGCTTTAACACATTACTTTAGTCAACCTACAGTTGGTGATAAATATCCAGATTGGCACAAATGGTTAGGAGAATAGTCTTATGGTATTTTTAATTTGACTAAGTCCCTTTTCCCATATATCTTTTTTTGATATATCTATACCCATATCTTTGAAAAGATTATATGGAGAAGTACTACTTCCAGATTCCATAAACTTCTTTACATATTTAATATTCTTCTTGTCCTCTCTTACCAATTCCTGTAATGCCTTAGATATTAGTAATCCAGATGCATATGAATATACATAGAAGGGAGATCTAAAATGGCTAACATATATCCATCCATATTTCATACCATCATCTTCTAATACAGTATCTCCAAGATATGCTTTCATATGTTTACAGAAGAGTTCTGATATATACTCTTTGCTTAAATATCCTTTACTTCGAAAATCATTGTGTAGGTCTTTCTCAAAATTATAGAAGGCTATCTGTCTAAATATACTTGATATATCAGTATTTAATTTCTTGTCTATTATTCCTTGTTTAATATCCTCTTTACTACTTTTTAAGATGTCCTCTAATACAAAATCTTCAAAAAATGTACTTGCGACTTCTGCAAGTGATGTAGGATACCCACTATTTAGTAGGTTTTGTTTCTTTGCCAGTTGAGTATGTATTGCATGCCCACTCTCATGTGAGAGGGTGAGAACATCCTCAAGTTTGTTTTTGTAGTTTAGTAGTATGTATGTTGGTAATAGTTTTGTTATAGATATACAGAATGCTCCTCCACTTTTGCCTTCTTTTGGATATACATCGTATCTTCTATCTTTATCTAACTGCTCTACAATATCTCCGAATTGTTTATCAATATTACTAAATACATCTTTTACAATTTTCATTCCCTCTTTATATCCAATTTCCATATCTACACTTTTTAAAGGAATGTTTCTTTCATGATATGCCAACTTTTTTACTCCAAGAAGTTTTGCTTTCTTCTTGTAATACTCTTTTGATATATTAAAGTTCTTTGTTACAACATCAATTAATATGTCAACTATTTGGCTGTCTATATCATCATCAATATGTCTTGGGAGATCTGGTCTTGGAATTTTTCTGTAATCATCAGAGATTTTTTTCGCTTCTAGTATGGAGTTGATTTCAAACTCTGCTACCTCTAAATATCTCTCATTTATTTTATTAAATTTCTTTGATGCGTAGTCTCTAACTTTTTTATTTCTGCTACTTAGGTATTTACTAAAATCATTATATGATATCTCTTTCTTGCCCCCTTCTTCATTTAATATGGTTGATTTTTGTTTATCCAATAGCTCACTTACCATATCTACCCAGTTTGAGTATGAGGTTTTTGATGTTAGATTAAATATCTTCTCTTCTTTGTCTGAGAGAATATATTTTGAAGAGAGAAAAAGCTGTTCTAGAAAATGTTTGTATTCTTTAAGAATAGGGGATGAGAGGAATATTCTTTGTTGTTTAATTGATACTTTTGATAGATTTAGTAGGAAGAACTGTCTGTCATTTACTATCTTTAGAGATATATCTGATAATTTATTTATTTGTGCCTTTACATTTATATCTGTTTGATTAAGGAAGTTTTTAAGCATGAAGTAGTATCTTGGTTTTGTATATGAACCGTAGTGTCTTTTTAGATATTCGTATTCTTTTAGTGATTGAAGAAGTATCTTTGGGTCTTTTAGATACTGTTTGTTTTCTTTCCAATGTTTTATAAATACCTCATTTTTTTGTTTTGCGATATTTATATCTTTTTGTATATTTGAATCTTTTTCTGATTTATATAGGTCATTTAAATTCCATTTCATAATGATATGAATATATCATAAAAGAAGCCCTATTGACATGCTTTTATACATAGTGATATCTTTAATAGAGTCCATTTGGCTCATTAAAAGAAAAGTAGTGGGGATGCATTATTCTCAGGGGGAAATTAAGAAGGGATCAAAACGGCAAAGCGAATAGAGATAGAAAGGAGGAAGATCATGCTGATTCTAAAAAACAGGGCTATATCAGATGGCAAGTTGTTTTCGCAGAGCAGCAAAAGATGACCCACAATGGTAAGGTTCATCCCACTCATTGAATAGAGGAGAGAATACACTTTATATGTCTTGGAATGGATAACCATCCATAACCATCACTATATTTCTCTCCTCTATGCTCTTTTTCTTTTTTCTTCAATGTTCTGATATAATACTCTAATACTATGATCCAGATATCACTGGGGAGTGTTGGGAAGAAAGTTTGTATATATATACAGATGATTAGAACCCAAATTAAATGAGTACAAAATAGGGTGGTACCGCGTACATAAAGTTCGCCCCTTTGCTAAAACTAATATATACTTATACTAGTTTTGGTGAAGGGGTTTTTTAATTTAACGATATTACAATATGAAAGAAGAAAATACAGGAGGACAAGATCAACAGTTCAATTTTGTTGATATGGAAAAGAGAATATTAGAAGAATGGAATACAAAGAATATCGAAAGGAAGTATTTAGAAAGGAATAAGGACAGTGAAAAGATATTTTCATTCATTGATGGACCACTAACAGCAAATAATCCAATGGGATTGCATCATGCATGGGGAAGAACATACAAAGATATAGTTCAGAGATATAAAAATATGCAAGGGTTTAAGCAGAGATTCCAGAATGGTTTTGATTGTCAAGGTTTGTGGGTTGAGGTCGGAGTAGAGAGAGAACTTGGGTTCAATTGTAAAAAGGATATCGTTGAATGTGGTATGGATAAATTTACAAATGCATGTATATCAAGAGTTAAACATTTTGCAGGAGTACAGACAGACCAATCAAAAAGACTAGGTATGTTTATGGATTGGGATAATAGCTACTACACTATGTCTAAAACAAATAATCTATATATTTGGTATTTCTTAAAGAAATGTCATGAAAGAGGTCTCTTGTATAAGAGTAAATCTGCAACAACATGGTGTCCAAGGTGTGAGACAGGTCTTTCACAACACGAACAGGCAGATGGATACAAGATGGTAACTGATACATCTGTATATCTTCTCTTTAAATTAAAAGGTGGAGAGGAAGAATATGTTCTTGCATGGACAACAACACCGTGGACTCTCTCTGCAAATGTACTCTTGGCAGTAAATCCTGAACTTGGATATGTTAAGGCAAATTTAGATGGAAAGAGTATATATCTTGGAAAGGATGCGGCAAAAAGATTAAACATATCGGAAGTTGAGGATATTGATGTAAAAGAATTAATAGGGAGAGAGTATGAACCTCTATATGATTTTGAAAGTCAAAAGGGTGTAGTACATACAATAGTTGAGTGGGAGCTTGTAGATTCATCTACAGGATCAGGTGTTGTACATATAGCACCAGGTTGTGGACAGGAAGATTATGAATTAGGTCTTAAACTTAATGCTCCTGCTATATCACCTATAGACTCTACCGGTGTATTTATAGAGGGTTATGGTGAACTAACTGGGAAATATGCTCATGATGTTAAAGAAATAGTGTTGGATTATCTAGATTCAAAAGGAATATTGTTTAAAACAGAAGAGTATGAGCATAGCTATCCTCACTGTTGGAGATGTAATACCAAATGTTTATTTAGATTAGAGGATAACTGGTTTCTAAATGTACGAAAGATTAAAGAAGAACTTAAAGATGCAGCCTTGAAAGTTACATGGAATCCAGAATTCGTTGGGAAAAGAATGCAGGGTTGGTTAGATACCATGATGGATTGGATGATAAGTAGGAAGCGATTCTACGGTCTTGCATTACCATTCTATGAGTGTGAGTGTGGAAACTTACATGTTGTTGGCTCACTTGAAGAACTAAAGGAATTAGCAGTACAACCAGAGCTTGTAGACAAACTGGAAGATATTCATAGACCATGGATAGATGATATTAAAATAAAGTGTTCGAAGTGTGGAAAAGAGGTTGGTAGGGTACCTGATGTAGGTGATTGTTGGTTAGATGCTGGGGTAGTTCCATTCTCTACATTAAACTACCTTGAAGATAGAACATATTGGGAGAAATGGTATCCAGCAGAATTTGTAACAGAGATGATAGAACAGGTTAGATTATGGTTCTATTCAATGCTTGTATTCGGTGTAGTATTAGAAGGAAAAGCACCTTATAAATATGTTCTTGGTTTTGCAGAGTTGAGAGACGAGAATAATGAAAGAATGAGCAAGACTAAGCCCAATTATATTAAATTTGATGATGCTGCAGACAAGGTTGGTTCAGATATAATTAGATGGAATTTTGCAACATCTTCAATAGGAGCAAATAGTAGATTTGGTTGGGCTATACTAGATGATGTTAGGAGAAGATTCTATCTCCCTCTCTGGAATTCATATAAATATCTTGTTACATATTCAGAATTACATAATTTTGATATAAAACAATTTGATATTAATAATATTAAAGACAATATGGATTTATGGATAGTTTCAAGATATAACAAACTTCAAAAAGATGTTATCTCATATATGGATTCATACAACATTACATCTGCAAGCAGGGATATAGAAGATTTTGTTAAAGACCTCTCCCAGTGGTATATAAGAAGATCAAGAAATAGATTTAAGGATGGTGATATAAATGCACTAGGTACACTACACTGTATATTGACTAATCTTTCAAAATTACTTGCTCCATTTATTCCATTTATCTCAGAGGAGATATATAAAGGATTGCTTGGAGAGCTAGAGTCAGTTCATCTAGAAAGTTTCAGTATCTGTGGGAAAGAGGAATATGATAGTGGGATATTAGATAAAATGTCTCTTGTGAGAGATATCTGTTCAAATGGTCTTAAGGTTAGAGAGGATGCAAGAATCAATTTAAGACAACCTCTTGCGAAAGCATATGTAGGCATAGAAGATGAATTTATTAAAGAGATTGTAAAAGACGAGCTTAATGTAAGAATGGTTGAGTACTCTAAAGAGCAATTAAAAGGAGAAGGGCTTATGTCTTTTGGTCAAAATGAAAAATATGTAACACTAGATACTAATATGACTGAGGAACTAAAGAGAGAAGGTCTTTTAAATGACTTTTTGAGAAAATATAGAGATATTAGAAAAAAGAATGGTTTAAAAATGAATGACCTTATAAATCTTAGTATATATACAGAAATAAATGAGCTTAAAGAAATTCTAGGTGAGTACAAGAAAGAAGATTTACAAGTAAAAAACATATCTATACTCGATGATGTAGGTGATTGTACAGAGACATTTAATGTAAATGGACAGAAAGTTTATATTAAGATAGATAGAAATTAATCTTTTTTAATATCTACCTCTATACCAGTTGATCTTGAGAAGCTTTTTGAAGCTTTTTCTAGCGACAAATCTGCTGATATGGCTAATTCTCCAACGATATTTTTAATAGCTTCCTCTAACTGTTTTTCTATACTTATAGGTATTAATCTTCCTTCTTTTTCTCTACTTTTCTTAACATAGTTACAGTACTGTATTATTTCTATAGATGCTTTAATATCAGAACTTGCTTCTAAGCTCTTGAAAAGGTTTAACATTATATTAAAATCTTTAACCTTAGGATTCTTTACAGGGGTTTTCTTAAGCTCTTTCATAGCATCTTTTATTTTGGTTATCGTTAGTATCTCCCTAATGCCAAGTGAATCAATATTATCTACAGGTGTTGATATACTTAATGGGCTTGTAACGAATTCAAATTCAAAATATTTCTTTTTTTCACCATTAAATTCTATCTCTTTTTCTGCCTTAACTTTTGCTGCACCGTGTGATGGATAGAATACTTTTGAGCCCACTTTTAATTCCATGTTTATTGAGGATAATATAATTATATCCTACCATTATACCATGAAAGTGATATACTTTTTTTATGAATATTGTAGTTATAGGAGGTGGTACAGGGTCAACAGTTGTTCTAGAGGGTCTAAAGAATTATAGAGATTTAAACCTGTCTGTAATTGTTAGTATGATGGATGATGGAGGAAGTAATGCTGTGGTTAGGGATGAGTTTGGTCTACTTCCACTTAGTGATGTAAGAAAATCTATAATAGCGCTATCAAATAGTGATGACAATGAGATATTAAGAAAATTATTCACATACCGTTTCTCTGAAGGGGAGAATATAAAAGGACATACAATGGGAAATCTTCTTATGATAGCTATGACGGATATAATGGGTTCTGAGATAGAAGCTATAAAGATGTTTGAAAATATGTTTGGTGTAAGGGGAGATGTTATACCAGTAACTCTTGATAAGACAAGATTAGTAGCAGAGTATACGGATGGAACTAAAATAGTAGGAGAGCATGAAATAGATGAGATTAAAGAAGATAAGAAGATTAAGAAGTTTTATTTAGATAGTAAGGCTTCTATATATAAAGAGGCTAAAGAAAGAATACTAAATGCTGATTATATTATTCTTGGACCTGGTGATTTATATACAACGGTTATTTCAAATATAATAGTTGAGGGAGTTTCAGACGCTATAAAAAAAAGTAGAGCTAAACTTGTATATATAACAAATTTAATGTCTAAAATTGGACAAACAAGACATAGGACTCAAAAAGAGATAATAGAGTTATTAGAGGAAAATTGTAAGAAAAAGATGGATTATGTACTAATTAATAATGGAAGGATACCAGAAGAAGCATACAAAAGATATATCGCCGATGGGGAAAATTTAATTATAGATAATGTAATAGAAAACAAAAGACTTCAAGTTATAAGAGAAGACTTAGTTGCAAATGATCCAATAAAGAAAGATAAGGGAGATGTGTTGATAAGAAGTTTAGTAAGACATGACTCAAAGAAATTAGGGAAGATTTTATACGGGATATTTAACCACTCCTCTTTATCTAGATTCCTAAGCAGTATATTCTCCCAGTATATAGATTAAACCATTGTCATTTCTCCCCTGTTTTATATTAAAATTGTTTCTTTGTAATATCCTAAGTAATTCTTTTAACCTCTTTCTATCTGTTTGATGATATTCAATGGTTATCTTCTTTATCATCTTTATCTTATTATTGCTATCGATCTCTTTTAGTACCTCTAATTCTGCCCCCTCTATGTCCATTTTTAACAAATCAATTGATTTATTAATATAGTTACTTAATCTGTCGGTTTGCACATCTATTCCTATACTTTTCTGTTTTCCATCCCATGCATTTTTTGTAAAGCTTGATGTAGAAAAACATCCTCTTTGGGATTTATCTATATATAGTCTTCTTACTCCTTTCTTTCTGCTTAGTGCTAAATTGTATGTTTGTACATTTCTAATATTGTTCGTTTCTATATTTTCTAGGAGTAGGGGATATACATTAGGATTAGGTTCAAATGAAATAATTTTAGAATTTGGATACTGCTTTTTGAAATATAATACAGAAAGGCCTATGTGAGAACCTAAATCATATATTAATGGGGCAGGGTTATCTAATACAGTCTTGTATACTTCGTTTCCAAATATCTCTTTGGATAGTATTTTAAACTCTTCATCATCAAAGTATGTAATGGAGTAATTTTTAAAATTTCGTGTTTTTGGTTCCATGATATTAATATATAAAAAAGCCCTAGGTTTAACTAGGGCTTTATTTATTACTGAGCTGCTATTTGATTCATTACATACTGAACCTTTCTTGCCCAGTCATTTGCACTTGGAGGACAGTAGCTTGTAGATATTAACTTTGGTGTAGTTAGTCCTCTTGCGTAGTATTTTGCAAGACCTTTAGATACGGTTTCTATACCATCTACCCAGTTGTCAAATCCACTTTTACCCCATCCCCATGCATTGTATTTTCTGAAAGTGTTTATACCACCACCAGATTCAATTACAGAAATTGCAGCTACTAATCTGTAGTCAATCTTGTATTTGTCTGCATAGTGTACTAATTCCTTAGCATATTTTGCTAAAGGAGCATTTCTTTTAGAAAGGTATTTCTTAATCTTTGATACTCTTTCATCAGGTACTTCTACCTTAGAAATAGACTCGTTTTTTACACTTTCCTCTACTTTCTCTTCAATTGTAGGAAGATTTAAATCTTGATTTGCTTGTGCAAGTTGTACTGGTAATCTATCTTCGAAGGCCATAACTAAAAAACCAAAGAAAATGATTCCTGATACTATTGCAAGAGCTATTCTTCCTTTTATCATTAAATTTTTCATTTAATTATCAGAATATTAAAATTTAACTCTGACAACATATATTATACCATAAATAACCTATAGTATGTAGTTTTCCTAACATAAGGGTATTATGATACACTAATATCTATGCAGGTTATACATATGTCAGAGAAGGTAAAGGAGAAGAAAAAATCAAGATTTGGGAAGCTTTTTAGATTCTCATTTCTATTATTTATCATCCTTATACTACCAGTACTTTATGCTATAGACTACAAAATTCTCAATGAGATTGTATTTAAACCACAAACAAGGATTGTATATGATACTTTTAAAGTATATATTGATGAATCAATACCACAGGAGTTTGAGGATACCATTAAAGAGAAGTTAGGGAGTGTATCTTTTAATGGGAAAAGTAGGTTTGAGTTTGTAGATGAGAAAGCACATATTAATATATCTGATACTACAGATGAGCAGTCTGTTGATGTATTTAAGAAGGATTTGATTGCTGTTGGTCATGTATATTCCTTGTTAACAGAGATATCTCAAAAGAATTTAAGTTCTTATAACGTATATCTGTTAGATAATACATATGCACAATATATAAAGGAGCAGTACAAGATTGATACCACTGTTATGAGTACAAAGGAGGAACTAGTTGCAAAGTTAAAGAGTAGTGATAAGAATATTGCACTTGTAGGATTTGGGGATTTAGATCCATCTTTGAAGGTTTTGTATGTTGATGATAGTTATTTCTTAGATAATCAAGAGGGATCAATACCTATTAGATTTTATGCAAAAATGAATGATGATAATAGGCAGTTTATCCTTTCTGTTATGAAAAAGAACCTTACAGAGTATATTGATGATTGGTCTGTTGATAATTTGGCAAAAGTTAATATGTCTGGTGTTGTTGCTATAGCAAGGGCGTTGGCATATAAGATGGATTCACTAAAAGATTACGACTATCCAGCAAAATATATTGGGTCATTTCTTGCTGATGCAGATTTGACACATATTTCTAATGAAGTGTCTTTTGTAGAGGGATGTAAAGTATATTCAGGTATGAGATTTTGTTCTAATCCTAAATATATGGAAACACTCACTGCAAGTGGTGTAGATATTGTTGAATTAACAGGGAATCATAATAATGACTTCGGATCTTCTAATAGTACAAAGAGTATTCAAATGTATGTAGATCAAGGTATGAGATATTTTGGAGGAGGTTTAAATACCGAAGATGCTTCTAAAATATTGTATGAGGAGGTTAAAGGTACAAAGATAGCATTTATTGGTTATAACTACTATGATACTATGCTTAAGACTCTTGCATTGGCAGGGGAGAGTAGGTCTGGGGCTAATTCATATTCAGATGAGAAGATGGAGAGTGATATTCAGGAAGCAAGGGACAATGGTGCAGATATTATTATTGTAGATTTCCAGTTTCAGGAGTGCTATTCATACCCATCTGGTGATGTAGTATTCCCAATTTGTTATAAACCGCTATCTAGTCCAGATCAGAAAGGTACATTTAAGAAAGCTATAGATTATGGAGCAGATATTGTTATCGGTACTCAGGCTCATCAGCCACAGACGTATGAGTTGTATAAAAATGGAATTATATTCTATGGTTTAGGTAATTTGTATTTTGACCAGAAGCATTGGATAGGTACAAGACAGGCTATGATACTTACACATTATTTCTATGATGGGAAACATATTCAAACAAAGATAACTCCTACATATATGGATAGTACACTACAGACAAAGATAGCTACGGATTCTCAAAGGGATCAACTTCTTAAATCACTGAAGGGTGCAAGAAATTAGTTTAAGTATAGTCTTTAGGTTTTGGAGATTGTTTAAACCCAGTTTTGCAGGGATGGAGGATTCGTAGTTTTCATATATTCTTCTATCCATTATGTTTTTTACATCTTCATTTATATCAATTAAATCTCGCATGTAATTTTTTAAAGGAAATGTATTATTATCTATCAAATCACATGTATATGGTCTTAGAATAGTGCTTGTAGTTAGTGCATTTATGGATTTCTGTCCGATGTATCTTGGGAGAAATATTGTAGCTACTCTATGTGGGGATAGTTTCTTTTTTAAAACGTGAGCAGAGAATCCTGTTGTTACATCTATTGGGTATCCAAAAAGATAGAAATCAAAACCTTCTAAATCTTGTTTTCCAGAGGATATTGTTATTGGCATATTACTCTCTCTGCAAGCTATTAGAAATATTGCTTCTCCAATTGTTCCTGAGTATCTTTTCCATAGATCGTCTGCACTTAGCTCTTGTACGTCTTTTTTGAAATACATATATTCACTTTCTTTCCACTTCTGATAATCTTCCCATATA
>JAQWFF010000008.1 GCA_028704525.1 Candidatus Dojkabacteria bacterium
GGGAACCAAATATATATATTATAGAACTACAACATTCCCAATATAAATTCCCCAAAATACAACTGGTATTAAGTGTTAAAGAGAATAAATTACCTATTAAGATAACAAATATTTAAAATGGATAAAAATGCTAGAGCAAGGGCAACTAGCTCAACACAAGAACATATAGAGGTAAAAGATATTATAGATGATTTAGTAATCACCAAGAGTGGTAGTGTCGCAATGGTAATAAAAACATCTGCAATAAACTTTGACCTTTTAGCAGAGTATGAACAAGATAGTAAGATATATGCATTTGCCGGTTTAGTTAATTCGTTAAACTTTAGGATACAAATACTTATTAGAACAAGAAGAATAGAAATAACAAACTATCTTGATTATCTAAAATCCAAAAGAACTGACTCTATGAGTGAAGGTCTAAAGAAACAGTTGGATATATATACAAAATTTATAAATAAGCTAATAGTTCAAAATGATGTTCTGGAAAAAACGTTCCTAATAATAGTACCATATAGTCCTGGTGCAGCTATGCCAGGTACGAATATATTTGAATCAAGAAAGAATAAGGAAGAACAACAATCCTCTATGGCAATGCAAACAGAACAGCTTATTGAAAAGGCAAAGATATTCCTATATCCAAAACGAGATCATATATTAAAACAATTGGGAAGAATGGGACTAACTGGTTTGCAACTAAATAGTAAAGAGTTACTCTCTGAACTATACACAATATATAATCCAGAAGGAGAAGTAAATGAATGATGATTTAAACAAAAACAATTTTAATAGAGAGTTTCAGAGCAAGGCGACTCAAATGCTTGAAGAAAAAGCAAAGAAAACTGATATGACAACATTTAGAGAAACTCTAGATAGTATAAAAAAGGAGGAAGAAAAACCAAAAGTAGAGGGTGAAAGATATAATGACCCTGCAGAAGATGAGATTAAGAAGAAAAAGAAGAAGAACCCAATACTTAAACTACTTGATAAGATTGCTGGTTTAGACAAAAAAGAACAAGAACAAATTAGAAAGAAAAACACATATACAGATGTAACTGCGATATCAAAAGATATGACAGTACAAGATATTGTTGCACCCATAGATATGGAGATAGATTTTAGTGATATACAAATAGGAAATTATTATGCAAGAACGCTATTTATTAGTGGGTATCCTCGTTTTGTAGGTCCGAACTGGTTATCTCCAATTATTAACTTTGAACACTCTCTAAGGATAAGTACCTTCTATTATCCGGTTGATTCAAAAACTATTCTTGAAAAATTAAAGAAAAAGATTGGAGAAATGGAAGCATCACTATATTCGCAAATGGAAGATAGAAAAGTTGTAGATCCATCCCTGAAAGTAGCACTATCAGATGCACAACAGCTACAAGATTCTATAGCAGAAGGAACAGAAAAATTTTTCCATTTTGCTATGTATGTAACTATATATGCAGATAACAAAGAACTTCTAGAAAAATATAGCCGAAACGTTATCTCAACATTTGCAGCAATGAATGTGACTGCAAAGCCCGCCCTACTTCAGCAAGAACAAGGTTTTGTTAGTACACAACCACTTGGTATAGACAAACTATATATAACAAGAAATATGGATACAACATCCATAGCTACAACATTCCCATTTGTATCATCAGAATTAACAATGGATCATGGAATTATGTATGGAATAAATATGCACAACAAGAGTTTAATAATATTTGATAGGTTCGAATTAGAGAATGCAAATACCGTAGTATTTGCAAAATCAGGTGCAGGGAAAAGCTACTTTGTAAAACTAGAAGCTGTTAGAAGCTTAATGCTTGGGACAGAAATAGTAATTATAGATCCAGAAAGAGAGTATGAAGCTTTGTGTAAGGCAGTAAATGGAGCATATATATCATTCTCTCAGGACAAAGGAAGTAAAATGAACCCATTTGAGCTGTCAGGTGTATCAGAAGAAGGAGATGATGAATTAAGAATGAAACTACTCTCTTTACAAGGATTTTTCAAAGTACTATTTGGAGGGTTATCAAATATAGAAGAATCTATTCTAGACAGGGCGTTAATATTAACATACAGAGAAAAAGGAATAACATTTGATCCTGGTACTCAAACTAAACAACCTCCTCTTTTAGAAGATCTCTACAAAGTGCTTAAAGGGATGGCTGAAACAGAAGGACACGAAATGGCTAGAAGAATGGAAAAATATATCATTGGGAGTGCAGCTGGTGTATTCAACGAAGCAAGTAACTTTGAAATAAATAATCCATTTACAGTCTTTAGTGTCAGAGATTTACAAGAAGAATTAAAACCCCTTGCTATGTACCTTATGCTTGATTTTATATGGACAAGAATTAGAAAGGATATAAAACGAAGGTTACTCATAGTTGATGAAGCTTGGTATATGATGCAAAGTCCTGATTCAGCGAACTTTATGTACTCAATAGCCAAGAGAGCAAGAAAATACTATCTTGGTCTAACCACCATTACTCAAGATGTAGCAGATTTCTTAAACAACGATATGGGGAAAGCAATCATATCAAACTCCTCACTTCAAGTACTTATGAGACAAAGTCCTTCTGCAGTAGAGAAATTACAACAGGTATTTAATCTCTCTGATGGTGAGAGAAATTTCCTCCTTAACTGTGACAGAGGACAAGGATTGTTCTTTGCTGGTGCAAATCATGTTGGCATACAAATTCTATCGAGCCAAGCAGAGCATGAACTTATAACTACAGATCCAAGAGAATTAGAAAAAAGGATACAAATGCAGGGGATGACAGATACTAGAACTATAGAAGAAATGTCTCAAATATACGAGCCACCTGCACAGCAACAAATGAGAGATGCAAATACAGCAAAAAGACAAGACGAAATAATACAGGGTGCTATAGAAAAAAGAAAAGAAGACGAAACAAAGATAAGAGAAGAAAGAGATAAATATAAAAAAGAACTAGAAGAGAGATTAAAACAACAAGAAATGCAATTAAATCCAGATAAATTTAAAAGCCAACAGACATTCTTAGATGAGGTAAGAAAAAACTCTGTAACTGGACAGGTGGTACAATCAAGAAAAGACATACAAGGAGACAAAGAGCATTTAACACCACAAGGATTAGTTCAAAGCTACGAACAAAATGGACAACAAAAGTATTAACATAGTAAATGAAAATAACTACCTAGTAACTAAGGCTGTTGATATATCAAACATCGCAACAAACAAACTACAAAACGATCTACAACAATTAGCAAAAGCAGAAGAGAAAAGTAAATATAAAGCTAACATAGCAAAAGGTAAAAAAGATCCACTAGTATATAGGGCAGTATCAGCTTTGAGATTAACAAACCCATTTAAAGGATATTAACTCAATGGTCCTTGGTCAGCAATAATAAATTGGCTTAAGTTTTCTGTATTAACAACTATTGGAATAGGTTTCCCATCTATAATCATTCTTGCTGCTCTTCTACATATTGTAGCTATATTCCTTTCTAATTGCCTTATACCTGCATCAAAACCCACTGGTCTTATAACAAGAGGCCATACATTATCCTCTATCTTTATATACTCATCCGATATCTGAAGTTCTCTGAGTACTTTCGGAAGAATATATTTCTTTGCAATAACATCCTTCTCTTCGTCTGTATAACTTGTAAAGCGAATAACCTCTACTCTGTCTAATAGTGCAGCTGAAAGACCTCCTAAGTTATTAGCTGTACATATAAAGAAGATATTAGATAAATCAACAGGATAATCAATATAATGATCTATAAATGCAGAATTTTGAGTAGGATCCAATATCTCCAGAAGAGCTGCCATAACATCATTAAGAATACCTGCATTACCACTAGATTTTTCAATCTCATCTAAAAGGATAACAGGGTTCATAGTACCACATCTTATAAGAGACTTAATAAGCAATCCAGGTTCTGAATCTACAGAATATCTTGGAGTACCCCTCAAAGTTCTAACATCACCTATTGCACCAAGAGATATTCTTGCAAATTTTCTTCCCATTGCTTGAGCAATAGATTCGGCTATAGAGGTCTTTCCTACTCCTTGTAAACCTATAAATAGAAATACTGGTGCCTTAGAGAAACTTTTTAAAGGAGTCGCTGTTAGAGGCCTATCATTCAAAACCGATGGAATCTGAGATGGAAGTACCTCTTTTCTTCTTTTGGATTCCAACTGCATAGCTGCAAGATAATCTAGTATCAAATCTTTAACATTATTCATTCCGTAGTGGGTACTATCCATTAACTGTTTCGCATTAGCTATATCTAAATTGTCCTGAGATATAACACCAAATGGTATCTTTGTTATCCAGTCAATATATTTGCTTGTAGTTTCAAACTCTTGTCCATAACCACCCCTCTTAATCATATATTTAAGGCGCTGTAAACTCTTCATTGCATCTTCTTTTAGTTCTATAGGAAGATTAGAGGATGTTATTTTGCTTTCTAAAGCCATTATTTCCCCAAATGCTTCATCAGACACATTGTTTTGTATAGGATTTGTATTAGAGTAATCCATAAAAGGCAGATTTAATTACTATCTAAGTGTATATTTACATATAAATTAAGTCAAATATTTTGACATTGTAAATTACAAATGATAGCCTTAATGTAGATAAAATTATACTGCCTTAAAATGAAAAAACTATTCATTATTCCTTTACTAATATCTTTTATGATACTACCTTTTCAGGCTTTCGCTTCTGTAGATATCACACTTGAGGACAAGTCTACTACGGAGCAGAAGAGTGTAAGTGTATTAGTGGATACAGGAACAGATGTTCTAGGTTCTATCAGTTTCAAAGTACAAGCATCTGATGATGTTGATATAACACAAGTCATAGATCAAAATTCAACTTGTGAAGAATTTACATATGTAGATGAATCAAATGTTATAACAATATCATGTACACTTGATGAGGAGAAAGTTCTTAGTGCATACGTGGGAACAATTATATTTACATCAACAGGTGATGATTATACATTCACAATTCTTAAGAATGATGGTCTAGATTTAGGGGAATTAACACTTGGGACAGTTACTGATATAGAAGCAGAAGAAGAGGTCGAAGAAGAAGATACAACAACCGCTACAACTACTACAACCCCAACAACTACTTCATCTACAAGTTCTATTACAAAATATCTTCCATATATATTAATTGGGGGTGCTGTAATATTATTAATAAGTGTTGTAGGAATAATATTTAGTAAAAAGAAAGAACCAAAGAATAATGAGACACCAAGTACGCCAGAAACACCTGTAGAAACTACAACTGTTCCAGAGACACCAGCACCAGCAGAAGAACCAGCTACTGAGCCGGTAAAGGAGGAATTATACACTCCAACACTACAAACGCAAGAACCAGCTACACAACCAGAACCAACTATACAAGAGGCCTTAGAGCAACCAATTCAAGAGCCAGTTATGCCACAACAGGAAACTCCAATTGAAACAGCTATGCCAACTCAAGAGCCAATTATGCCACAACAGGAAGTACCAGTGGAGACACCTGTGTCTGAACAAGATCAATCAAGTGATTTATCAGCATTAATAAATGCGGAACAACAAACTCCTGCACCAATGCCTGCAGAACAAACTCCAACTCCTATGGAAACACCTACAATGCCAGAGACACCTTCTCAACCATTACCAGATTTACAAAAACTAGTTAATACACAAGTACAAGATGAAGGAATACCTGTCCCTGCATCGGAAGATACAGTTCCACAACCAACAGAAGAAGTTCCTCCTGCACAACAGGCAATGTAAATTAATATGATGATAGAACAGCTTCCTTAAGTGTTTTTGCAAACACTTGTATGTCTTCTTTGGTATTATATATACCAACACTCACTCTCATAGTCGGGCCTACCTTGAATCTATCATGTAAAGGCTCTGCGCAATGAAAACCTTCTCTTACAGCAATACCCCTTTTACTTAGATATTCAACAATACTACTGCCATCCATTTTAACCTTCTCCTTACATCCTTTAAAACTAAACCCCTCTATATTAAATGCCAATACTCCATACCTTTCTTTTGCACTACTCTTCCCAAATACCTTAAACCACTCTATTCCATCAAACTCATTAAATAGGGCATCTAGTAGCTCTACATCATGCTCCCTAAGCTTATCCCAACCACCCATTTCTTTAACCACATTCTCAAACCAATCCAGTGCACTACCCAAACATATTCCACTTTCTATATCAGGAGTACCTGCTTCAAATCTCCAAGGTATATCATTAGCTTCAAAAGAATCTTTTGAAACACTCAAAATCATCTCTCCTCCACCCATAAATGGATTTAATTCCCCCAATATACTCTCTTTACAATATAAAACCCCACTACCTGTAGGAGCATAAACCTTATGACCAGAAAATACAAAAGCATCACAACCAATATCTCTAACATCAACCTTTATATGAGGAATACTCTGTGCACCATCAACCATTACAAATGCCCCAACAGAATGCCCTATCTCTACTATCTCTTTTACAGGGTTTATCGTTCCCAATACGTTAGATATATGTACTACTGAAATTATTTTTACTCTACTCCCCCCATTCTTAATTAATTCCTTTAACCAACCAATATCCAAATCATACTCCTCACTAACAGGAATATATTTAATATCAAAACCTATCTCTTTTTGAAGAATTAACCAAGGGACAATATTACTATGATGCTCCATCTCAGAAAGAACAACGATATCTCCTCCTTTAAGATTTTGTCTCCCATATGTATTAGCTATTAAGTTCAATCCCTCCGTACTATTTCTAACAAACACTATCTCTTTATATGAATCCGCATTAATAAAGTTGGCAACCTTTCTATGAGAATCAATCCACATAGTCGTAGCTTCTTTGGCTATTACATGAGAGCTCCTATGTATATTTGCATTATACTTTTTGTAATACTCGGATATAGAGTCTATAACAAACTGTGGCTTCTGAGATGTAGCTGCACTATCAAGATATACTAACCTTTTTCCATTTATCTTTCTTTTTAATATTGGGAATTGATCCCTAATGTTTTTTAACATGTTTCTTTTTCTTAACTACAAAATTCTTCCACATCTGACTTGCTGTAACAGTCATATTACCAAAATATTTATTCCCAAGAGCTTTTGTACCATATGGTCTATCACATTTCTGATCAAGTGACTCAAATGCAATCTGTCCTATCTTCATACCAGGATACAGTTTAATAGGTAGAGGAGAAAGATTAACCATCTCTAATGTTAATCTCAATCTATTACCAGGATCTAAAAATCCCGCTGTTGTATGGATAACCAAGCCCATTCTTGCCAAAGAACTTTTACCCTCCAGTCTACCAACATGACAATCATCCACACCTGTAACCTCTTTTACATTAGCTAATACAAAATCACCAGGATGAACAATATACCCCTCCTTATCGTCAACAACAATCTCTTTCATAAAATCATCTATTGGTTTCTTTACATCTATGAGACTATGATTCTCTGTATTAAAGATAAGGAAATGGTTATCAAGATGTAAATCGTATGTCGCGGACTGAAGACAATTTTCATCAAAAGGCTCTATATATATCTTCCCTGTCTTTATTTTCTCCTTTATTGATTTGTCTGAAAGTATCATAATTTATTATATAAAATTAACTTCTATCAACAAACTGGTGTTTATCGTCAATTCTTGGTGCTATTATCTTCTTTAATAAAGGTCTCCATATCTCATCTTTGTTACTTAATAATCTTAACCATTCATATACTAATGTCCTATACGCTATATGACCTCCATTTCTAGTTCTTAAGTTAACAATATATTGTATATCATCAAAAGACGCATAGAAAACATACTTAGTACTATGAGCGTGTGGAAAAAGATATTTTGTAAATTCATTACAGGTTTCTAAAGACATAACTTCCTTCGCTTTCTCTCGCCACTGTTTAATCATACTGTATGTTTCTGTTAATCTTTTTGAATATTCCTTTTTCAGATCTGAGAGTTCCTTTATATCAAGATAGTTACATAGAAAGAACATACTCTCATTTGGTCTATCTAACTCCTGATCTAAATCTACTTCATCATGAAATAATGGAACAAACCTTTCCATACTCCTATGCCTATTTAAATCTTTTAATGTACCGTATGATGCAAAACCTGATATCTTTATAGAGCCAAACTGTCCAATATTCCCAAGAAGATTATGATGGTCATGTGTATCAAATATTATCTCTCCTATTCTCTCTTGGTCTTCCTCAGAAAATTCTAATTCTTCTTGTGAACCTAGAGGATTTAGGAGAAGTTCATAATGTGATATTAATGACTCTGTACTATCTCCAGAGTGTGTAATCTGAATATCCTCTATTTCCCTCTCTGGAAAATCTGAAACCTGTACTCTATTAACCTTATCAGAAAGATATTTAAGTATTTCTCCTGTACTTTTCTTCCTACAACAATTTGCATCTGTATGCCTTATTAAATTATCTGCCTCTTTTATATATCCCTTAACCTCTATATCTGATTCTCCAAGAAGATTAAGCAACATATCGGCTATTTGATTTTCTACAACACTATCACTTGCACAAAGGTAGCTGATTAATTCAGACCAATTCCTTGCTGACATTAAATATGCAGAACTAGTATTGAGACCTAGTGGAAGAAGATATCTACATACATCAAATGCTCTTGCTTTTAATGCAGAAGTTTCTTGAGGACTTTCTTCATTTATTTTAAATACCCCTGCCAATGCATCTGTAGTTGGTTTAAGCACAGCTCTATAATCTTGCATCTGTTTAAGAATTATATTCTCATACTCTTTTCTAATATCAGAATCTTGACATAATTCTTTCGGTATTTGTACAAATTCTGGTTTCTCAAAGTTCTGATATCTTGTTGACCTTTCTTGCCCAGATATTACAGGGCATGTATAGAAAATCTTAAATGCGCTATACATAGGGATATTCTCTATACAAAGAAATAGATCTGCCATATCTCCAACAGACTTGTGACCATATCCAGCAAAAATCTTTTCCAATCTTTCACTTGCATCTGTATTTGCTTCTATGATTTCTTTTGCTATATCTACTATCGAGTCTGCCGACCTACTATACCTTGCTCCAAGATATGCATTTATAGATGGTCTTTTTTGTGATGTGTTCTGAAGAAGTGTATGAATCTTAAAACTATTCCATATATCTTCAGATACTATACTTGCTATCCCTAAATCCTTTCTAAATTGTAATTTCATATTTTAGATATTTAATTTATTCCAGGTATTGGGTAGTTTTTTGTAAATTCTTTTATATCCTCTCTAATCTTTTTTAAATTGTCCTCTTTACTATTCTTTAAAGCACTGTCTATCCACTGTGCAATCTTTACCATATCACTTTCTTTCATGCCTCTTGTTGTTAAAGCTGGAGTTCCAAATCGCAATCCTGATGGATCCCAAGGTTTACGAGTATCATTTGGTATAGCATTTTTATTTACAGTTATTCCTGCACTTTCTAATATTGTAGAGGCTTCTTCTCCAGAGATACCTGTAGTACCAAATACATCTAGAAGAAATAGATGGTTATCTGTTCCTCCTGATATTATCTTGTATCCTCTATCTGACAATTCATTTGAGAGAGTTTGTGCATTTAGAATAACTTGCTTGGCATACTCTTTAAATTCATCTGTAGATGCTTCCATAAGTGCTACTGCTATACCTGCTGTTATATGGTTATGAGGACCTCCTTGAAGACCAGGAAATACTGCCTTATCTATCTTCTCTCCTAACTCTGCCTTACACATAATAATAGCGCCCCTTGGGCCTCTAAGTGTCTTGTGTGTTGTTGTTGTAACTACATCTGCAATACCAACTGGTGATGGGTATAATCCAGCAGCAATTAATCCTGCGACATGTGCTATATCAGCAACAAGATATGCATCTACACTATCCGCTATATCTCTAAATCTTCCCCAATCTATTATTCTTGAATAAGCAGAGAATCCTGCCCAAATTAATTTGGGTCTATGCTCGAGTGCAAGTTTCTGTACTTGATCATAATCAATATATCCATTTTCATCTACACCATAACTTAATGAGTTATA
This sequence comes from Candidatus Dojkabacteria bacterium, assembly GCA_028704525.1. GTDB lineage: Bacteria > Patescibacteriota > Dojkabacteria > SC72 > SC72 > JAKPKF01. The sequence continues at coordinate 10,093 of JAQWFF010000008.1, forward strand.
ATATTTCCCAGATATAGATACTTTAAATCCATGAGTTAAATGACCACCCGCATCCAATGCCATTCCCATTGTCTTGTCTCCCGGTTCTAGTAGTGCAAAATGTACAGCGAGATTAGCTGGAGAACCCGAATATGGTTGTACATTAACATGTTCTGCACCGAAAAGTTTTTTTGCTCTTTCAATAGCTTCTACCTCTATATCATCTATATGCTTATTTCCTTTGTAATATCTCTTTCCTGAATATCCTTCCGAATATTTATTCGTTAATATTGAACCCATACAAGAAAGGACGTCCTCGCTAACATAGTTTTCGGATGCTATTAATTCTAATCCCTCTTTCTGCCTCTTCTTCTCTTCGTCTATCAAATCAAAAATCTTTTTATCTTTTTTCATTCTCTTTGTAACAAGACATTAAATTTAGCATTAGGCAAGATATTGTCATTGGCCCTACGCCACCGGGAACAGGTGTTATGTATGAAGGGATACCTTTTACATCCTCCCAATCTACATCTCCAACTAACTTCCCTGTTTCTGGATGCCTGTTTGAACCAACATCTATAACTATAGCATCTTCTTTTAGGAAATCCTTCTTAACAAGATTTGCTTTTCCTGTAGCAGATATAAGTATATCAGCTGTTTTAGATACTTCTTGTATATTTACAGTGTGAGAGTTGCAAAGAGTAACGGTGGCATTTTTTTCTAAGAGCATAGCTGCAAGTGGATTCCCAACTATATTACTTGTTCCTAATATAACTACATTCTTTCCGAAAACCTTTATATTGTATGCATCAAGTATTCTCATTATTCCAAGTGGTGTTGCAGGAGGAATTGCTGTTGGATCTTTTTGGAATAGTTTTCCTAAATTAATAGCTGTAAGACCATCTACATCTTTTTTTGGATTAATAGAATCTAATACAAGTTGCGTATTTATATGTTCTGGAAGAGGTAACTGTATCATAAAACCATCTACATCATCAAACTTGTTTAGTGAATCTATTAAACTTACAACATCTAGTGTATTTACGGTCAATGGGAGGTGATGTATCTGTCCTTCTATTCCTACTTCCTGTGCTGTTTTCTCCTTCATTCCTACATACTTTATACTTCCATAGTCATCTCCAACCAATATCATATCCAATCTTGGAATTCTACGATTCTCTTTTCTAATAATCTCTACTTCCTCAGATATACTACTTAAAATATCCTGAGATATCTTTTTGCCGTCTAAAATTTCCATTAGGCTATATTTTACACGATATTAGGATGTTTTTGAACATGTCTCCTTATATAGATTTCCTTTCTTCTTCATGAGCTGATTCCACGTACCTTCCTCTACTACTCTTCCATCTGCCATGTAATATATCTTATCGAACATATCTAAGTTATCTATACTTCTTGTTATATATATTAACGATCTGTCTTTCCCTACAAAATCTATAACATTATTAAGTATATCCTTCGCAGATATTGTGTCTACAAAAGTAAATGGCTCATCCATTATAAATACGTCTTTGTTTCTATATAACATTCTTGATATTGCCAATCTTTGCCAGTATCCAGGTGATAGATCTTGCCCATGTGGGAATAGTTTTCCTAGTATATGCGCATCATCTATTTTTTCCTTTTTAATTATTTCTGGAATATCCGCAGCTTTTGAGACTTTGCCATATAGCTCTATATCTACCTTTTTCTTCTTGCCAGATATAACTACATTGTCCTTTAGAGAGAAATTATAGTTTATAAAGTTTTGAAAAGTTACAGCCATTTTCTTTTTCAATTCTCCTCTATCAAGCTCTTTTACAGGATAACCACCAAATTTATATTCCCCATGTACTATCTGATACAACCCAGTTAATACTCTAACCATTGTACTTTTTCCAGAGCCATCTCCACCAAATATAGCAACCTTTTGTCCTGGCTCAACTGAAAAATATACTCCTTTTAGCGCCTTCTTTTCTGGTTTATCAGGATATGCAAAGGTTAAATTTTTGATTTCAATGGCGGGAGTACCCTTGGGAAGTTTAACATCACCATGTGTTTGATCCCCATATCCCTCATATTCTATAAGTTTAAAGAATTCCTCTATGTAATCTAGTTTGTTAGATAGCAGAGATAAAGTATCTACAATATAAAACGTACTAGTATATACAACCTCAACATAGTCATATAGGGCTTTGAACGTACCTATTGTAAACCTCTTTACTATAGATACTGCAAGAACAAATATTATATATGTGTATTTAATAAATTGTCCTATTGATGAAAATACTGTTTTTGCTTTATAAAAACCAGCCTGCTGATCAAGATTATTCTCTATATATGAATCATATTCTTTGGTATATTTTCTCTTAAGATATGAGAAAGTATCATTTACCCTCAATTCTGAAAAGTTAGGAATGTGTAAAGATACATTTTGAATATAATTTAAAATCTTAAACGAAGCGACATCTCTATCTCCCTGTTCCTTTATCTTTCTTCTCTGTATGTGTACAGCTATTGTTTCTGGAATTACAAATAGAAGAATTAGAAGGGTATACCATCCCATGGTACCAAACACTATTACGAAAGCGCCTACAACTTTAACAACATTACTCATTATAACTGAGAAATCTGAATATGCCGTAGCTATTCTGTCTATAGAGAAGGAGGGAACATATGTTAATAAATCCTGGAATTTTTCTTGTTCAACATCTTGGAGATTTGATCTTGATACTTTAGACATCATCATATATCTGGTATCTTCCCAAACCTTTTCATATATATAGTAGTAGAAATACTCTTTTGACATTAAACATATCTGAGATACAATCCATAGGGCAAGTAGTATTGCAAGATATAGGAAGGAGTTTGTACCAAAATATTCAACCAAATTAAAACTCTTCCATTCTAAAAGTATTTTTGCTGTTTCATCTATAAATTTACCTAATACTGTGATACTAAATAGATCAACTGCAGTTCCAATGGCAAAAAATATATCCCTCAGTATAGCCTGTATTGTATATCTTCCATATATAAATTTAAGAGTATTCCAAAGGATAGAGATTTTTTTCTTATATTTCTGTAGAATCATTAGAATATAATAACATGGTATAAAGGATAGTTGTATGAGAGATAGACAATTTCTAGAAGATATTATGTATGACCTTTGGGATAACTACTTCTGTGATATCCCGAGGAAGAATATGGTTGTTATTAAGTATGGAAAATACTCTAAAAGACAATTGGGAAGTATTAAACTTGCCAATGGGAGAACAAAGATAAAGGGTTTGGTTAAGAACAGAAAGAAAGATTTTCTTGCTCAGGATGATAGAAGTATAACCGTTATAACTATAACAAGATATTTTCAAAATGATATCGTTCCAGAGTTTGTTATTAGAGCAACAATAGCACATGAGATGTGTCATTATGCTCACGGTTTTAGTTCTCCACTAGAAAAAAGATTTGCAAAACCACACCAGGGAAGAATCATAGACAAAGAACTTGAATATAGAGGATTAAGAGATATTACAAAACAAGCAGACCTTTGGTTAAAGGATAACTGGGTTGATATTGTATATTCTTAATACTACATCATTCCTGGCATTCCACCCATTTCATTTCCCATATTTGGCCTCTCTTTTTCTTCTGGTAATTCTGCTACTACAGCTTCTGTTGTTATTAACATAGTTCCAACTGATGCAGCATTTATTAATACTAATCTTGTAACCTTTACTGGATCTATGATTCCTGCCTCTAACATATTTACATACTCTCCTGTTTTAGCATTAAATCCTGTTTTACCACTACAATTAGCAGCCACTACTGCTCCATCTTCTCCAGCATTCTCTGCGATTTGTTTTAATGGTTCACTTAATACATTTTTAAGTATTTCTATTCCCATCTGTTCATCTGCATCCTCAAGTTTAATATTCTTTAACGCTGATTTAGCATTATGAAGTGCAAGTCCACCACCTACAACAACACCCTCTTCTAGAGCTGCTCTTGTAGCGTTAATTGCATCTTCTATTCTTTGTTTCTTCTCTTTTGCCTCTACCTCTGATGCAGCACCAACCTTTATTACTGCAACACCACCGGCAATCTTTGCTAATCTTTCTTGAAGTTTTTCCCTGTCGTAATCTGATGTGGTATTTTTAATTTGTGTTTTAATCTCCTTAACTCTAGATGCTATTTCTTTAGAACTACCTTTACCCTCAACTATTATTGTCTTTTCCTTGTTCACTATAACTTTCTTTGCAGAGCCTAAATCTGTTAATTCGACCTTGTCTAATGTGTTCCCTAATTCTTCTGATATGAATTTTGCACCTGTTAATACAGATATATCTGTTAACATTTCTTTCTTTCTATCTCCAAATCCTGGAGCTTTAACGGCAACAACATCTAATGTACCTCTTAGTTTATTTACAACCAATGTAGCGAGTGCTTGATTCTCTATATCATCTGCAATTATTACCAATGGTCTGTCTGCTGCACTTAATACTTTCTCTGCTATTGCCTGAATATCTTGAAGGTTAGAAAGCTTCTTGTCTGTAACAAAGATATATGGATTTTCCATTACTGTTTCTAATGTCTCAGTGTTATTAACAAAGTATGCACTTACATATCCGTTATCAAATTCCATTCCCTCTGTATACTCAACTTCATCTTTAAAACCTTTTGCCTCTTCCACAGTTATTACCCCATCTTTACCTGTTCTCTCAAATACTCCTCCAATCATTTCTCCTAATTCTTTATCATTATTTGTAGATATTGTTGCAACCTGAGATATTTCTTCTTTATTTGATATCTTTTTTGCCTTCTTTTCTAACTCCTTAACTACAATCTCTACGCCTTTATCTATTCCTCTTTTAATTGATATAGGATTGGAACCTGCTGATACATTTTTAAAACCTAATCCTGCTATAGATTGAGCAAGAACAGCAACAGTTGTTGTCCCATCTCCAGCTAAATCATTTACTCTATTTGCTGCCTCTTTAATCATCTCTACCCCAACATTTTTAAAAGGATCTTTATCCTCTATCTCTTTTGCAACTGTAACACCATCCTTTGTTACAACTTGAGAACCGAAACTTTTTGCCAATGCAATATTTCTTCCTTTTGGTCCAAGAGTTGTCTTAACTACATTAGATATAGTATCTACACCTGACTTTAGAGCTTTCCTTGCTTCTTCGTTATATATAATTGATTTTGCCATTCTGGTATATGATTAAATTTATTTAATAATTGCTAATACGTCATCTACTTCAATTAGGAGATATTTAGTATTATCTATTTCTATTTCTTCTGGGGAGTATTTCTTGAAATATATTCTATCACCGACTTTCAAATCAAAGGTTATCTTTTTTGATTCTTTCTTTGCTTCTCCTAACACAAGAACAGTTCCTGTTTCTGGCCTTTTTTCATCATTTGAACTTGGAGGGAGAACTAATCCTCCTTTAGTTTTTTCTTCTATTTGATCTGGTTTAACCAAGACTCTATTCCCAAGTGGTTGAATTTTAATTTTACTACTCATAATAACTAGCAGATTAATTTAACGATTGCTAGAATTTTATCACACCATTTATATCTATACAACAGGAAATTACTTAACACCCTTTAATACAACCTTTCCTTCTAAGAGTTGAATATTGGTTATCTCTCTTCCAGAGAAGCTATTCTCATTAACAAGTAGTACAGCATCGCTTATCCCCTTATTTATAGCTTGTTTAATAGAATCGGAGATGAAAGAAGGTATTGGAATATTACCTAGATATAGATTGTCTACATATAGCTCTGCAGTTTCCCTATCATCTTTAATAATATCAAACATGAACCAGAGTATATTCTTATCAAATATCTTCATATTTAAATATATCTTCCATATTCCATCCTCTGTATCCATACAAATATTTTGGATTATGGATTGGCCTATACCATTTTCTAAGGTTGATGATATCAAAGGAAGAAGTTCTTCGTCTGTAAATTGGATATAAGCACTTCTATCAGATGAAAATGTGAATTCTTTTATTCTATCTTCAAAAGACACATCTTCAAGATTTGTATTACTTAAACACACTTTATTTGATAAATTCTTGTTAAATCCATTTAACCATACAAAATAGAAAACTATCGGGATAAGAATGATTACAATAGATACAGCCAGTATAATCAATAAAACCTTAAAGACTTTCTGCATCCTTTTTTCTTCTGAAGAATTTATTAAATAGGTCTACCATCTTCTTTTCAAAACTCTCGATTTCATTTATTCTAAATATTTTTGAACCTAACCAGTATGATATTAATCCGTATATACTTACAACTACAAATATTACTATTATTGAGAATGTCCTAGTCGTATCAAGATGAAAATCAAATAATTTGAATACAAAATACATACCTACACCCATTATTAAGGTATTTAATACTTTTATTAATGTCGGCTTTATAGTCTCTTTCCATGTAATAATTTTGCCTTTAACATTTAGAAGCAACATCATAATTATCATCTCAACAAAATATGTAATACCTAGACTTAAGGATAGTCCACCAACTGCGAAATCAGATGTCCCTCTATTTGTAGACCAGACTATAATATCTTTAAAGAAAGACTTAATAACTGGCCATAAACCATCTCCATTTGCTGTAGATATCTGTTCAAATATCCTGTCTAATATTGGCCTCCAGTCATAATAGTGACTAAAGAAGTTTGTTAGATAGTATGCCAAAAATATATTAAGAAGTATTCCAATAACTATTGCAATTAGAGGTAACCAAGTCTCTTTTAATGCATAAAATGCCCTTAAAATTATCTGAACAACTGTTTGACCAACTATTGAAAGCGCTAATAGAATTAAACACCAAGCAGTAAGGATAGTTGCTCTCCAGTCAAATGCTCCAGAACCATACGCTAAACGAACAATAGGAAGTCTCAAGACTATTAATATTGCTACAATAGGAAATATCAAATATAAAGAAAATTGTATTGATTTATTAAGTATCTCTATAAATTTCCTTCTATTTGAATTATGTTGTGCCAAATCTGGCAATGTAACTTGGGCTACCGCACTCCCAATAATATTAATTGGAAATAGATGAAGACTAATTGCAAATTTATATGCACTCAAGGCTCCTGCTGCAAGAGAGAAACTTATAAGAGTATTAACAACTACATTTATCTGCTCTCCAATAATACCTATGGTCCTAGGAATTGCTAATTTTATAGCTCTCCAAGTATGTGTATCTACAAAAGCTTCTTTAACAGACCTAAACGATAGGATAAATTTACTTTTATAATGACTTAAGAATTTAGGAATCTGTATAACAAGATGAAGAACAGAACCTATTACAGCAGATATGGCTATACCATCAACTCCCATTTTAAGAAGAGCGACTGTGATAACCGGTCCAATTGTCATCGCAATATTATAAAAGAGAGGAGCAAGAGATGTGGTAAAGAACTCCTTCTGTATATGTAAATATGCTGTTATCAAGCTACTTATGGATAGTAATATCGGTGACAGGAGCATTATCCTTGTTAGATCAACAAATAGTTTAAAATCTGTATCTGTAATTCTCTGAGAGAAGTTTAGGAACCCCTGTAATGTTTCTGACTGAATAATGAAATTAGTAATCTGGGGAGTAAATATGAATAGTATCAATGCGAAAAATATAATAATAATAGAAAGAATAATCAGTAGATAATTGAAAAACTTATCTAGCTTTTCCTTTCCTTTCTTATAAAAGATATCTGAAAAAATGGGTATTATAGCAGCATTAATAGACCCAGCGACAAGTATCATAAATAACATATCTGGGATTGTGAAAGCAGCCCAAAAGATATCTAATTCATGACTGGCACCAAATAGTTGTGCTATTGTCCTTAGCTTAAGAAATCCAAAGATTTTGGTTATGAAAAGTATCAACATTATAAAGAAGACACCATTTTTCTTAAGCTTTTCCTTTTCCATTGTCTATATCTAGAGATTAATTTCTATAGCGTGAATAATATCATAATTTAAAGAGTAAATTTTATCAATTAATTTTTATTTAATTTAAAATTGATATAAATAACCCTATGATACTTAATATATTGTTTCCTCAATACTGCTACATTTGTGGAAGAAAAGGTAATTATATCTGTAATATATGTAGGAAGGCCTTAAAAAGAAATCTACCAGAGTGTTATATATGTAGAAGAATATCCCCTAACTACAGTACACATAATAATTGTAAAAAATATAAATCTTTGGAAAGAGTATTTGTAGGATGGGAATATAACGAGATGTCTTCAATAATAATAAAAAAATATAAATATAAATGTGTATATGATATTTCAAAAATCCTTACAGATATGTTTTTAGATGCTATTACTAATTCTGGCTTTTATAAATATCTTAAGGATACTCTACTAATACCTGTCTCTTCATCATTTTTAAGAAAACAAGATAGGGGATTTAATCAAACTGAATTAATTGCACAAGAGATGTCTAAAAGATTATCTATTAATTACTCTAATAGCATATTAAGAAAGAGTATCGATATTGGGCATCAATCATTAAGAGATAGAAATGAGAGGATAAATTATAAAGAAAACAATTTTAATCTTAATAAGAATATTAATATAAGCACATTTAAATCTATTACTATTCTTGATGATGTTATTACAACTGGTACTACAATAGAAAATGTAAGAAAATTATTTCCAAGGAATATTACAGTCCAAGCTATATGTCTGTTTAGAGGAAAGCCTCTTTATTCTACAACTATTTCTTCTTCCTGAGACTCTTCTCTTGGTATATCTAATAACTCAGAGGATATTTGTTTATATTCGTCTGTATCTGTACTACCAATACTTTCTAAGACCTTCTTAGCAGCTTTAAGGTATGATTCATATATATCAATATTCCCATAATCCTTATTTATCCTCCCCATTAATACTAATGAAGGCACATGTTGTGGATTTATACTTAGAACTTTTATAAGGGACTCTTGGGCTTTTATATTATTATTAAGAAGTATCTGTATCTGTGCCTTACTATAATATAATTCAAAATTATTTGGATTAAGCTCTATACCTTTTTCTATGGCATCTTCTGCATCATTAAAATAGTCATTATATCCCATACTAATTAAGCCCAAGAATGCTCTGTACCTAGAATCCCAGTTTGCATATACATATGGATTACGCTTTATACTTTCTCCTGTAAATTCTAATGTGTAATTTCTCCATTTAGAGGCATCATTTAGAAGGGTCTTCTTCTCATTATCATTTTCACTATAATTGTACATCTCTGCCAATAGACCGAGTTTTTCTAAATAGATCATACCCGTTTTTCTGTTTGCCAAAGAATCCTGTGCATCATATTTAGCTGCTGTAGAATAAAAATGCGAGAGAGAATCTACAAATACATTCCTCTCGTCAAAGGTCGGTACTCTACCATCAATATATTTTTTATTCTGTTCTAAAATATATGACTCTGCTTTTAGAAGATATGCACTTGAGACTACCTTTTTACCTAAAACAAAGAGAACAGAGGAGAATATAATACAAAGGACCACTGTTATAAGTATATTAATATTCCTTAAACTCTTTTCTGTCTGAGATTTATACGTTACATTCATAGTAGAGAGCTTTAATGCAAATCTATCTGTAGTACCTCTAACAAGAGAATCTTTTACAATTATGTGTAGTGTGATTAGTAGAAATATTATAAAGAAAATAATTACTGTATAAGTGATGAATATAGAAGATATAAATATTAGAATTAATGTAAAATCTATTATTAATAACATCCAGGAATTGGTCTCACTATCATACTCTTTGATTTTTTTTATGTCATTTACCAATGTTCTAAATAGCAAGAAACCAAAGAATATCCATGCAACGACCCAGATAAAACCATTACTTGATACCTTGGTTAATATTTCATTCCCAGCACTATAGAAATTTACCTGATTGAAAGCCACCAAGCTCTTATTTAGAGGCTTATACAAATTATATGCAATTGTATATGTATCAACTCCCAGACCAAATAGTGCCCTTCCAAGTGATGTCATAAGTACACTTGAGGCTATTACCCAAGATATATCATTTCCCAAGGATACTTGTGTAACTAATTCTATATTCTCTGGTATTAATACAGCCCTAAATGATGGAATGTGAAGAAGAACAATTGGTATAGAGATTAATATTATTAATCCAATAAACAAAAGCATTATATTTATCTTTTGCTTTTTCTCAATCTTTAAGAAATTAACACCAAATATCCAAATTAATACAAGAATTACAGTCATAACTATTAGCAGACTAATACCGTGATTTATGGAATATACCCATACGTTAATAATTGAAGTAGTTAGGAAGATGATTGATAAAGCTAAGTATAAACCATTTCCTTTTCTAATCATGTGCTCAACCATAAAGAATATACAAATTAGTATATTTATTACATTGACAAGTATATGTAGCTTTGCAGATCCTAATAAAGGCAAACCAACTTGATGTAACTCTCTAAATACAGGTATACCACTCCAAATATTTACACCTAAGAAAGAGAAAAGACTTAAAGTATTTGTTATAAAAATACCTCCAAGCAGAAATATTAATGATAATTTTATATCTCTTGCATTTCTAATAAATGACCTTGCACAAAAGGTAAGTAGAAGCATTGACACAAAGATTACTAATCCAGAACCCAACCTGTTATCTATTCCCCAAATACTACTTCCTACATCCTTTGATAATATTGTTGAAAGTATCATCGATACTAAGATAACCAAGGAACCTTTATCTAAAATGCTTTTAATATAAGTAGTCTTTCCATCCCATATCAACTTAATACATTCTAAAGCTATTATTATTGTAGAAAAGATTAATATAACAAGAGACATACTTTTTTCTGTCCAGTCCCAGGGGAATGGGATTATTGAGAACGGAAGGATTAAAAGAAGTATAAAAAATATATATCTCTGTATCGTGGATATACTAATACTTCTGGCATTTTTTTTATTGGAATCTTTAAGCATATATATCCTATAAAATATATTTTGGTACTATTTATAAATCCTATCATAAAAAAAAGAGGAGACCAACAGCCTCCTCTTAAAAAGATTCCCCTTAGAGTTAGTCAACAACTTCTCCCTCTTTTACATCCTCTTTTTCTTTATCATCCCTTTTCTCTTCTTTCTTCTCTTCTTTCTTCTCTTCTTTCGATGCTTTCTCATACATCTTCTTTCCAATTTCTTGCATCTTTTCCATTAACTCCTCTGATTTCTTTTTAACCTCATCTTTATCGAAGTCGTCTTTTTCTATTAGCTTCTTTAGCTCTTCAGACTCCTTCTCTAATTCCTCTTTTTCAGAAGAATCTATTTTATCTCCGCTATCTTTTATAAGTTTTTCCACACTGAAGCATAAAGTATCAGCCTCATTTCTGGTTTCTGCTCTTTCTCTCTTCTTTTTATCCTCTTCAGCATTCTTTTCTGCTTCCTCTACCATCTTTTCAATTTCTTCATCTTTGAGACCAGTTGATGCTGTAATGGTAATCTTTTGTTCTTTCTTTGTAGCAAGATCTACTGCTTTTACATTTAATATGCCGTTTGCATCTATTGAGAACGAAACTTCTATCTGAGGAACTCCTCTTGGTGCAGGTGGTATACCATCAAGGATAAATCTCCCAAGTGTCTTATTATCCGATGCCATCTCTCTTTCACCTTGAAGTATGTGTATCTCTACAGCTGGTTGGCTATCTGCTGCTGTTGAGAATATTTGCTTCTTTTCTACAGGTATAGTTGTATTTCTATCTATTAACTTTGTCATAACACCTCCCAATGTTTCTAATCCCAAAGAAAGTGGTGTTACATCAAGAAGTGTAATATCTTTAACATCTCCACCTAGAACACCTCCCTGAATTGCAGCTCCTACACCAACTACCTCATCTGGATTGACACCTTTGTTAGCCTCTTTCCCAAAGAATTCTTCAACCTTTTTAATTACAGCTGGCATCCTTGTCATACCACCAACAAGAAGTACTTGATCAATATCCTTTTTATCTAAATCAGCATCTTTAAGTGCCTTCTTACATGGTTCTACAACTTTGTCTATTAAATCTGATGTTAACTTCTCAAGCTCAGATCTTGTTAATTTCTCTTTAAGATGTTTTGGCCCCTTTGCATCTGCTGTTATGTATGGAATACTAATTTCTGTTTCTTCTGAGGTAGATAGTTCAACTTTTGCTTTCTCTGCGAACTCTCTTAATCTCTGAAGTGCAGTTCTATCTTCTCTTAAATCAATTCCCTCTTTTGCTTTGAATTGTTCTGCTAGAAAATCTATTATCTTTTGGTCAAAGTCATCTCCACCTAAATGAGTATCTCCGTTTGTAGAGAGAACCTCAAATACGCCATCTCCTATTTCAAGTATGGAGATATCAAATGTACCACCACCAAGGTCAAATACTGCAATCTTTTCATCCTTTTGTTTATCCATACCATATGCAAGTGCTGCAGCTGTTGGTTCATTTACAATCCTCTTTACATCTAAACCAGCTATCTTCCCTGCATCTTTTGTCGCCTGTCTTTGAGAGTCATCAAAGTATGCGGGTACTGTTATAACTGCTTCCTTTACCTCTTCTCCTAAGAACTCTTCTGCATCCTTCTTCATTTTTCCAAGAATCTTTGCAGATATCTCTTGTGGTGTATACCATTTATCTTTCATTTTAACCTCTACACCTCCAGAATCAGATTTTCTCATTTCGAAGGGTAGGAGTTCTTTATCCTTTTTAACCTCTGGGTCATCCCATGACCTACCTATTAATC
>JAQWFF010000009.1 GCA_028704525.1 Candidatus Dojkabacteria bacterium
AACTATCTTGTTATAAAACAGACAAATGGAATGCATACGGCATATTTCCATTTAGAGGAAAGTCTTGTTGATGTTGGGAGCAAGGTTAAGAAGGGGCAGACTATAGCTATTAGTGGAAACAGTGGTGCATGGAACTGTCAGAAGCTTGGATATCATCTCCATTTTGAAACTAGAAAAACACGAAGTCAAAGTACCCATGTTAATCCTGTTGATTACATTAATGTTGATTGGAATAAGGTATATACACTTGGAGCAAGTTATAACAAAGGACGATTAAGTGGAGAGAATCCACATCCTAATTATTAATAATATGACATATTTAAAAACAATCTATTACATTTTAAGTCTATTTATTTCAAATAAAGAGGTTTCCTATACTCTTCCAAATATCTCAGATGTAGATCAGATTATATATGTGAATGAATATACATATTTAATAGTTGATGATGAGAATATTTTTGAATTAAATGTCTTTAAGAATGGTTTTAAGAAAATTGGAGAAAGGAAACCTAATGAGTTTGTTGGAGTTGATCATGGAAGATTAATATACTGCAAGATTGAACATTTTTTAATATATTCTGAGAATGATTTTTCCACAAAGTTTACAATACTAGATAGTGATAGGAATGTTATAAAAGAATTAAAATATTTTGAAACAATTAGACCATTATATGTTAATAGTGAATATATTTATGCTATAACAGCACTGGACTTTCTGGAACAACATAAATATTCTATTAAAATACAAGACGGGATATTAAATGAGACAAATGTTTTTCCTAAAAAGATTTCTAGATCAGTTAAATTTAATAGTGATATGTTTGGGAATATAACTATTAAATACAAAATAAGGGATATTATGAAGAAAATTTTGTATACTATTTTCTATGAAGAAAGTTAATTGGAAATTAATAATTATTTTCTCTGTAATTATAATCATTTCTGCTATCCTTCTTTTCTACAAATTAGGAGACCAGTATATGTGGACAGATGAAATATTCTCATTCAATACTGGGAAAATGATATTAGAAAAGGGGAAACCTTTATATGATTCCGGTTTATACTACCAAAGATCAACTGTATATCATTATATATTAGCCCTCTCTATGAAATTATTTGGAATTAATGAATTCGGGAGTAGAGTTATAAACATATTTCCCCTTGTTTCTGCTGGATTAATATTATTCTTTTTCATAAGAGATATTTTAAAGAAAAATAAATACAGAGATATATATGGGATTATTGGATATACACTCTTCATAACTCTAAACTTTTCGGTCGCAATGGCTAGAGAAACAAGAATGTACGCTATAACAACATTTCTCCTTATATTAACAATATATGCATTCTATAAAGGGTTCTTTTTCTCTAAATCAAAGATTCTTAATCGATTCAAAAATCTAAACGTTAAATATAATATTACTTGGATTATAATATTTGGATTATCTTTATACTTAGCATACGAGACACAGCCAATTTCTATCCTTATCACAATAGGCCTAGTTGCATTCTTTTTTATTAAATTCCTTTCAAAAAGAAGATGGGAGTTTTTTATTCTAACAATAATATTTATAGCTGTAGGACTATTTACAGTATGGCAAAGGTATAATACACTAAATCTATATCAGGTATTTCTATCTCTCTCTCCAGATTGGGCTACAAATCCTCCTAGTATCTTATACTATCCCGTACTTCTCGCGAGGAATTTATTTGGGATGTTTTTAATATCCCCTCTAATCTTATATACAACATTTAAATTTAAGAAAGAATCGGATTATTATATTTTTTTTATTTTTATCTGCTACCTCCTTTTTATATCCCTACAGAAAGCACAGCATGAGAGATATTTAGAGCCAATACTACCAACAGTTATTATTATGACTGTCGTGTCTATAGCAAGAATTATCCTTTATATAAAAAAGAAAACCCTTTTTATAACTATAATTTCTGTCATATTACTCACCCCACAAATATATCTTCTCCAAAAAGAAATTAGAGAGATAGATACATATACACCAGAATCTATTTCTATACATAAAAAAATGGAATTTAATAAAGTATTCGACTATCTGGATAGGATCAATCTTGAGGAATATACGTTGATGGGAGATTATCATGCAAGTTTCACTCTACTTGAGAAAGGTTACGATATAAAATATATATTGGTGACAGAAAACAGAATAAATAGAGAGCAGTTAGAGAGAGAAGAGTATTTTCATACACCATATTTAGTATATGAGAGTAATGAATTCAACAAATTAATAAATGAAAAAAAAGTCTTAGTAATCATTAGAGATTTGTATAAATTCCCTACTATACAGAATCATTTCAACAAGGTAATTAATATTGAGGAGCCTGCTATATTCTACTAATAAATAATCTTTTAAAAATTTTACCTATTTTGAATATCAAACCTCCTAGGTATGAATCAGCTAGATATAATCCCCATATAAAATTATTACTCATCTTTAACAACTTCTTAATATATTCTCTAGATTCTTTAAATTTACCATTATAGAAATTTTTCTTCATATTAACTTCTACAATCATTTTCTTTGGGATATATTTCTCCAATTCATTCTCATCAAAATCTTCATATCTTAATTCCCCTTTATATATCTCTCTAGATACCTGTGCGAAGTATAACTGTTGTATAAGATAGTCGTTATATTGTATATCACGTTTTGATCTATACATTACAAGAATATCATTTATCATATGTATTTCTTTTTTCTTATATAATATCTGAAGAAACAAATCATAATCCTGTGCATGTCTAAATTTTTCTCTATAGAGAAACTCTTTTGTATTTCTAAACATAACAGTAGAGTGTACAAGTCTATTCTGATTAACAAGTTCATTTGATATATCACCCTCCTTCTTGGACCCCCAAGATATACCTATCTTCCTTCCTATTTCATCAAGAATCATAGCCCTGCTACCAACAAGATAACAGTTGGGATTCTTATCCAAATATATAAGCTCTTTTTCTAACCTATTGGGAAGCGATATGTCATCACCATCTGTTATAGCAATATACTCTCCTTTAGATCTCTTTATTGCAATATTTCTAGATATACATTTACCTAACCATTTCTTATTTTTTATAATCTTTACTCTGTTGTCTTTCTTCTCGTATTCCTTTAATATGTCAAAGGTACTATCAGAAGAGAAATCATCAATTATAATAAATTCTATATCATTAAATGTTTGTTCCAAGATAGAATCTATCGTTCGCCCAACTGTATCCTCGGAATCCTTTACAGACATTATTACAGATATACGTGGCTTATTCATACTTTTTAATCTTTCTCATATATATATAGTTAAGAAGAAGAGTAAATATAAACTGTACCACGAAGGTTACCCAAATGATACCAATAAATCCATAAATCTTTATAACAAGGAGATTAAGTATTACATTTATAACACCTGCAATTATATTTATCCAAGTCATTATACCTGCATGTCCTGTTGCCACTATAATACCACTATTAATAGGTGCCGTTACAAGATTTTTTGCATATGTCAATGTTATAGGAAGAAGAAGAACCAAAAGTATATTCGTACTGTACTCAGGGAAAAACAGTGCTATTCCTAATTTAGTTCCAAAATATGCTATAGGTACAAATAATATTAAAATGAATAGAAGAATTTTTAATATCTGGAAGTATACTTTCCTCACACTAGCTCTTCTCCCTAATGTAAATAACTCTGTAATATATGGTGCCAGTACCTGCCCTAAAATAGTAAATGGCAATAAATAAATTGTAAATGCTTTATTTAAGAGCTCATATGTAGCAATCTCTTCTAAATATCCATATCTACCCATTATTAATATATTTACCCTAGAGAAAAGATAATAACCCATTGTTGCTATACCAAAAACTAAAGAATACCTTCCTATATCTAAAATAATTCTCTTATCAAAGGAAACACTCCATCCTTTATGTCTAACAGAAAGCACAATAGCATATATTAAATACATAACTACCTGTGCTATAAGAGCACCAGTTAAATCAAGATATCTTATTAAAAAATACGATGATATTAAGGACACAATACCTACAGACAAAGAGATAATTGCCAACTCTTTAAATCTCTTTAAACCTCTAAAGATACCATCAAACAATGAAGTTATAGGAGAGAGAAATACAATTGGCATTGCATATACAAGATATTTATAATACTCTCCAAACCAACTCTTCCCAAATATTAGACTTAAAATAGTAACTATTACCGATATAATTAAAATTATAAATGATGTATTAAAAAAAACTTTCTTTAACTTATCCTTATCTTTGACATTATACTCAGTAACATACTTCGATGTAGCAGTAGATATACCAAAATCAGCAAATATTGTTAAAAGGTATAAAGCAGAAAATATATAGTTATACACTCCCATACCCTCTTTGGATATCATAGCCGTTGCTATTAGAAAGAGTGCAAAACTTGATCCTTGCTTTCCAACTGTTTGTAACGATCTCCATACAAAGTTTCTAGAAAATTCCTTATTCTTCTTAAACTTTTCTATTATCTTATCCTTTAGATTCATAATCCGGGATTTTTAATTTAAGAATATATTTATCAGATCTTTTTCTGTGTAATTGTATCTTTTTCCTTTTTTTTATTGTATCAGGGAAATCCTTGAACAATCTCCAAATAGAAACCAATGTTGCAAAGAATATCTTTATATACTTAAGAGTAAATGAATGATATATACTTTCTGCTATCGCTCTTAATGTAAATAGAGGTAACATATACAAATTTGTAAAAAAAGAAAAATTTTTAACAATAGCTTTTGCCTTTCCACTATAATATGTTAAATCATTCCATGCATATCTATATTTATCCTGTCTTTTTGAGAACCCCATATGGACAATATATTCCTTATTGTATAAATAATTCTTGTATCCATATACCAAAGCCCTAGTTGATATATCATCATCATCTAAATTAAATTTCTGAGATTCATCAAAACCACCCAAGTCATCCCATATATCCTTCTTAATATACATTGCTCCTCCTTGATTGATAGCTATTTCAATCGGTCCAGAATGTTTCATCACTTTTTTTATATTTCTTTTCTTTATCTTTTTTTTAATACCAAATAGGTAATAGTATGTACCAATAGATGCCGTATACCCATCTTTCAATTCTTCTTTGTCTAGAAATAATGGCATAAGGAAGGCTGGATTGTCTAAAGTTTGATAAAAACTGGAAATATTGTTTAGAAAATTAGTGTTCTCAATATACATATCATCATCTAAAAGAAGAATATAATCCCCAATTGAAACCTTCACTCCCTGATTCTTTGCTACACTTATACCTTTGTTTTCCTTATTTTCTATAATCTTTATATTCTTTCTAGGATTCCCCTTAACACATTGCTTTATATACTCTAACGTTCCATCTACAGAACCATTATCAACTAGTACATACTCTATATCTCCATCTAGAGAAAGTAGTTTGGGAAGAGTTTTTACTATATACTGTACAGAGTTCCAATATATAACTATAATTGAAAAATGTCTTCTCATTTAGATAAAGAATACCAAAAATATAATAGATTAAATCTAAAAATTATACTATTTATTATATTCCCAGTCACTATCGCAATTGTAGCTTTGTTGTATTTATACTCCGGAAATAACATAGCTAAAGGGTCATTAGATTTAAATAGCAATGAATCATTAGAGCAGTACATAATATTTGAAGATGCTGTGTTTAAGAGATCTACATACACAGAATCATATCCTATATTTAAAATCACCAATAAGCTGTTTCTTGGAGATAAAGATCTGTACTTAAAATTTTATTGGGAAACAACAAGTGAT
The DNA here is from genome assembly GCA_028704525.1 of Candidatus Dojkabacteria bacterium. GTDB lineage: Bacteria > Patescibacteriota > Dojkabacteria > SC72 > SC72 > JAKPKF01. Next base: position 5,841 of record JAQWFF010000009.1, read on the forward strand.
TGGAATATTATAATTAATAAATACTCATTCCCAATTCATAGATCATACTTATCTGCAATGGAATATACTACTCTAGGAGATTCATTATTTTTATATTCTAAGAATACAAAGGAATATACATATATAGATGACCTGAAGAATAAAAACATTGCAATACTAACATACTCTATTCCGGATACATATATTAACCATTTTGAAACAACAAACACATTAAAAGAATTTAATCCAAATATTATTGGGGATTTTAGTTTCTATTTCGTTAGTAATGACAATTTAGACATAAATATTAAAACTGAGAACACTTTATGTGGTAGTGATAGTAGGAATCATCATTACGATATATACCTAAAGGATATAAATGACAACACAATATATTTTGAAAGAGTAAAATCTGCAGAATATACATATGAAAAAAGCATTGGAAATTTAAGTGAAAATAGTATATACAAACTATCAATAATATTCGATACAAGAATAAAAGATTGTTCTAAAATAGAATCTCTTATAATAAATACGGACAAAATTACTACAACTAATCAACTAACATTATCAGAGAGAGCAGTAGTATATACAAAGGTATCAAGACCTAAAACGATACTTTTAATAAATCCAAAGATAACAAATGGGACTGTAAATGTTTTAGTGAATGATAAAAATTACGTAGTCTCAAGTAAGACCGTTTACGCACGACTAGATATTGGAGAGTATATTATTAGTAGTGACAAGCCGATAATACTCGATGGAGGGAATCTGTCATTCTCAAAGAATTCTTTTTTTGAGCCATTTATATTTCAAGAATTTAATTACACAGCAAATAACAATTTAATTCCTGATTTTGTATTCTCTCATTTCACTCAGGATGAGAACAGTTCATATATAAAAATCCCTAACAAATATCTCTATAATGACGACAATTTACCAAATCTTTCCTTTATATTAAAAAACAACACCCTGAATAATGATTACATGGTCTTGAAAAAATACCAAGAATATAATTACAACACAAAGACAAAATTGTTTAATGATATAACTAAATTAAATGCGATAGAATGGGAAACAAAATAAAAAAGAGCTATAAAATAATATTTCTATTTATCTATATATTTTGGAAATTTATATTCCTATTTTCTATCTTCTTTAACAACATTGTATCTTTCTATATACCTAACAAAATAGCACTAATTATAGAACTAATTCTTGGAATAGGATTGATCTATTTCTTTTATAAACCAAATATAACCAATTTGCTTTGGGATAAATTCAAGAAGCATATATTCTTATATTTAATCGGAATCTTAGTTTCATTAGTTGGTATTTATCTACTCACAAGAATATACATAAGCCCATCCACAGAAATTACCTTTATTAGTATTGCACATAATATAGGAATGTATATTTATTCTACAATCAAGATGCTATCTCTATCTATAATAACCTTCATCGCTATTAATAAAATATTCTCTAATAATCAAATAGCTAATAAGAAAGAAAAAAATATAAGGTTTGGGTATGTAATTCTAATAATTATATTATTAATAGCCTTTACACTAAGAATAATCAAATTAGATGAATTGAACCCTTTTATAGATGAATATTATAATCTTGTAGCAGCAAAGCATCTTTTCTTGGATGGGACCTTTTTTTATGATAGATCAAAGTTTATAACTTGGATTTTAGGTGCGATATTCTCTGCTAATGGAGGTACAACTATATTCTGGGGAAGATTTGTCGTAGTAATCATTGGCATTATAAATACGCTATTAATATATTTAATAGGCAGAAGATATAATAAGTGGTGTGGATATATAGCTGCTTTTCTGTTTGCCACATTACCATTAGCAATAGGATTAGCTAGGTTTATAAGAGAGTATGAATTTATACTCCTCTTCACTTTATCAACAATATATTTAAATCTTTTATTCCATGAGACAAAGAAAAAATTATATCTGATACCATTTATAACAATACTATGCATTTTGGGATATTATTTCTTTGCGATTGAAAGAAATCTAGGGATACTACTTGTAATAATAATTAACATTATCCCATTTTATCAAGACATTATAAATCTCATAAGAAGATTCTTTAACTGGAATAAGATAATATTCTTTACAACCTGTTTCATACTACTTATAGGGGTATCATTTGTAGGGTATAAAATACTAATTGAATCTTCTTGGTTTTTTTCTGGTCTAAATATAGAGAAGAAATATATATATTTATTCTTTTATCCTGGTTACAATGTGGAAGGCTCTTTCCCTAACTGGTATCTGAATATAAATTTTGACCTACTGAAGTATCCCATATTCATAATCTTTGGATATCCTTTAATTAGAGAAAATAAAAAAACATACCATATAATTACACATTATCTATTATTTATTATCCTTGTTCTCCCATTCCTACTCTTTACAGACAGATACTTTGCAGCTCGATATGTTTATACAGCATATCCATTCTTTATATTAATAATCTCAACAGGTATATACCTAATTTCAAAAGATATAGTTAATCTATTAAAAAGGGTACATATACCTAAATTTGTATCACTCATAATAATATCTATATTCTTTCTATTCTTCTTCTCTCCATACAACGCTATATCTTCCGCTGTAAATCAAAAAAATGATCAGATAGATACAAGAACAGGATTCACACATTACGAAGAAAGAAAACTAATACAAAGGCTATATGAGCTTGGATATGAAGGTGATGATGTTGTAATAACAACTCTACCGAATGTAATCATATTTAATACTAATAGAGAATTCCTAAAAAATATGGAGCAAGAAAATGAAAATCGTAGAATGGATGGCACAAAAAAACAAGGAGAGAAATATTACGTATATGATTATGCAAAAAATGTTTTCCATTATCACTATGGTGGTTTCGGATACAACTATAGTTGCCTAGATGATATATGTACAAAAAATGAGAAACAAAGAGTTGCTCAATTGATAGACTCATATGAGAAAGGTTGGTTAATACTTGATTATAATCGTAACGAGTTATGGACTATAGAAGGATATCCTCTTAGGGATTTCCAAACGGCAAATAGTATTGTAGACTACATAGGGAAAGTTGGGAACACTATTCCTTTATATATATATAAATGGGACAAAAAATGAGCAAGATAAGAGAAATGATCAAAAAGAATAAAGATATACTAATATATACACTACTAGGATCAATATCCCAAATATTAAATGCTGTACCTCCAATTATAATAGCATTCAAATTAACTGCATCAGAATTTGGTTCATACTCACTTGCTAAAATGATTATGCTTTTTTTCCTTTCCCTTCTATTCTCGTCTTCTCAGACACCATTTGTTATAAGTGCACAGAGAGAATACATGGAAACAAAGAGAATCTCAAAAAGCATATATATACAACTAATTATATATCTTGGAGGAATACTCTTAATAATACTTTCAGAGCTTTTTCTTTCTAAATATTTCCAATCATTCGCAGAGATATCTGTAAGAGCAAACATATTCTTGGTAACAACATTAATAACAGTTGTTACTAAAAACTTTATGATGTCAATTCTCCTATCTACAGAGAGAAGAAGAAAAAGCATTATCTTGGATATCGTGTATAACATAATATTAAATGTATTGATTGTGGTAGGGATATTCTTAAATAAAATAAATATAGAAAACATATTCATCATCTATACAATATCTGGGTTAGTCTCCATCCTGTTATATCTCCCAAGCCTTAAGATAAAATCTATCTGCAAGTTAGAAATCGTTAAAAATATAAGAGAAATAAGATCTTTTGTTAAATTTACCCTTTGGCAGATATTTGGTTTTGTAGGAATATATCTTTCTAATTGGGGAGACAATTTTGTACTAAAAAGTCATGTATCTATGGGGAGTATTGGTGTATACAACTTTATGTATGGGATATATGCAGCTGCAATCTCTATAGCATATCTTGTTGCCGGATACTTCACTCCTGATATAACAAAAAACTCTGATAATATCGAATATCTAAAGAAATACCTGAAGAAGAAGAGATGGCTTCTTACATTGCTGTATTCTATATGTTGCGGAATAGTAGTTTTAATACTTCCATATATATTAAATAAAATATATCAGGGGAAATACAATGAAGGATTTATATTTATATATACCTTCATCCCTATAAGTATAATCTTCTTTTACAATATGTTTACCATCCCGATATTTAATACTGCAAACAAATATAAATTAGTACAAATAACCAATATTATTACAGTTGCAATAAACCTAATAATAGACCTAATTCTAATACCAAAGATTGGAATATCTGGAACCATATACGCAAGAATAGTCTCGGTAACCTCTCAAATGTTGATATTAGAAGTAATGGTTAGAAAACATATAAAAGAAATGGAGAAGGCTAAAGATAATTAATAATATTAAGGACATTCTTATTTAAGTCGTGATTAGATTTCATATATTTATAAATATTCCCAGAATATTCTTTATATAATTTTTCATCTTTAAGTATTTTTTTTATCTCGTTAATAAAGACCTCCCAATCATTATTCCCATATATTCCACATTTCCCTCCCTGTATGAAATCATCTGGATCCACTGATAAAGATGCTATTGGAACTCCCCAGACACCAGCGTCTATAAAAGTATTAGGGAAACCTTCCTTCTTTGAGGTGCTAACGAATATCTTAGCATCCTTATAAAGTTTAGATATATTGCAATATGGGATACTTTCCAAAAAGATAATGTTTTTATTCTGCAGTGCATCCTGTTTCAGCTTCTCGTAATCTTTATCCCCTTCATTTGCTTTATTAAGAACAAAAACAAATTTTTCATTCGGCAATTCTTTTGAAAGCTTTAAAAAAAGTTCAGGCCTTTTCCATCCTACAGACCTCCCAACCCATAATAGATATCCCTTATCTACCTTTCTATCACTGCTACCTTTAGGTATTTCGTGGAGATTTTTAACAATGATAAGATTATTACAAATATTTTTTAACTTATCATATTGATATTTGTTCTGAGCAATAACTAAGAACGCATTCTTCCATAATACATTTGCAAGTAACTTCCCAAATATACTTTTTGTAATAGGATGGCTCCCATCAACTTCACTATCATGAGCAACCATATATATGAATTTCTTTTTTCTTCTTTTAAATATAACTGACAATAATGGAGATATATAAGAAAGTGCCCTCTGTATATATACATCATAATCTAAAGATAGAAGTTTCTTTCTAAATACAAAAAGTTTTTTAAAAGGAGAATCAGTCATTTTAAAAGATTTATAAATCTTTATCCCATTAAATTCTTTCTCTTTTTGCCCAAAATCTCCAACCAAAAAATTTGTTTTATATCCCAACCTATGTAGTTCCTTCCCTAAAAGGAAAAGCTGTATTTCTGCACCTCCAAAGGCAGTATTAGAACTTTGTTTATCAAATAAATGGTATGCTTTTGGAGCAATTATTAATATCTTACTATCTTTTTTCAACATAATTCCTCCAGTATTTAGATGGTATAAATTTATAATTCTTCTCTTTTATATTCTTAATATTACTTTTCCAAATTATCTCTGATTGCGAGAAATCTACTAATTCCCAATTCCTATTATTAAAACTATTTTTAATTTGTGGAATCTTTGTCCAATCAAAACCCATTAGGGAAGCAGACACAGTATCCGTAGCTACAGGATTTGTTCCTGCTATAATTATATCTGTTCTCTTCGGGATACACTCCATAGGTCCTTCTCTTTCTCCAGATATTATCGCATCTCCTATACAAAGATACTCTCTCTGCTTTATATCTTTCATAATTCCTCTCTTGTCTGCAAAAAAAATTATATTATTTAAATCTTTAATACATCTCCATATAGTATCATTCCCATACCAAGAACCTTCTGTAATATGTTTCTCCCTTTTACCTTCTATACTTAATTCTGCGAAATCTTTTCCACCCCATATATATTTCTTAAAGAATTTCTTTATTAAACTAGCAAAAAATATCCCGAACTTGCTTCTCTTTAAGAAAGCCCATAAATGCCATCTTAACCATTCAAATAATTGGAGTCTTTCATATTCATCCCCCCCCACCTTAGAACCACCTCGCCTATGATGAGCTATCCAAGACTTGTCCCCATTAATACCTACTAGATTCTTTAAACCAAAAGTCAATCCACCCTTCTTATGTGTTTTAAGTTTCGGAACATTTATAAAAAGATCAGCATTTAATATTGTATTTGGGATAAAATATTCATTTATTTCTGGGTTATGATGTTTAGAGATAGTTTTAGAATCATAATCTGTTATCTCAAATTTTTTATAATCTTTTATTATTGGATATAAGGATGAATGTCTTGCTAAATCAACTGCAGAATATCCCAATGGGTCACCATTGTTTTTTTCTCTAGAGATAATAATTCCTTCATCATTAGTATGAGATATCATATAACGTAAATCTATAAGGTTTATATCTATACCTCTTTCCTTATAAAACTCTTGTAACTCTAGATACCCATTTTCTTTTATAAGTTTGTTCCAATCTACTTGTTGAAGAGGAACATCGCAGACAGTTATATTAACTTCTCCATCAGTTGCAAGAAGAACATAATCTATGATAGGTCTGATAACAGAAGCATGTGTTATCATGCTCTCCATGCCTTCCCTTTTCAATGGATGAACATCTCTAACAAGGTTCGGTTTAATTACAACATTCTGTCCTTTTTTAATAAAATTCTTCAATGGATTCTTCTCATTCAATCCCAATGAGCATAAAGACTCTCTAACAGCAGTATAAACACCATTCCTATCTTGTATTTCAATTTTATACTCTTTAAAATTCTTAAATTCTGGGAATATCTTCTCTGGATTGTATGGGAATCTTGGATATCCTGTTCTATTTTGTTTTATTACACTTACGATATTTCCCCTAATCATTTAACATTTGATTTAATATATAAATATTTCCCACTATTTAAAGGTTTTATATCCTTAACATATATCCATTTTATATTACATTTATAACCCATTGCTTTCTCTATTAATTTTTCTATATTTTCTTTCTCTTTTCCAAATCCTAATTTATCATTTAAAACAACTTTTATATCTAAATTTTTGTAACTCTGCTGTACAACTTGAAATTTCTTTATAGAACCATCATTCATTACTACTCCTAAAAAATGTATTAAAAACTCTCCTGGAATAATTTTACCATCCTTTGTTCTAATTACAGACATCTCTCTACCCTGTACCTCCTCTAGAAACAACCAATCTTTTCCTTGTCTCGCTATATCTCCAATATCATACCTTATAAGAGGCATAGAGTAGTTATTCAATGTCGTAACTAGTACTTTCCCCAGTCCTGTCTTATCCCTGTTAATTATTTCTAACAAATGATTCCAAGGACTAACCTTTAATCTATCAAAACCACATGCCATATCCCCTACTTCTCTGCTTCCATATCTATTTAACACTTCACATCCCCAATATTCCCGAATAACCTTTTTCATTTCAGGATAAAGTGTACCAGCAGATACCAAAACTCCTTTAGGAGAATATGAAATTTTGAAATTGTTTCTCTTAGCAAATAGTGTTAATTCATATATCGGTTGCACATATGCCTCTATCCAAGTCGGTTTTCTTATATTGATGAGATTAAGATACTCCTTCATCTTTTCTTCCGACATTTTGAATGCATTTAAATCTATTCTATTAAAAAAGAAATATTTTAACCTCTTGATAAACGTCTCTTTCTCGCCTAAGAAATCTCTTTCACTTCCCCACAATCTCATCTCTAACTCACCCAATTCCTGTCCAACATATGTACGATATAGAAATTTATTAGCAATATTCCAATCTTCCATTTCTGGATCTTGCATAAAATTAACAGGTTGTCCCGTAGATCCTCCAGAATGATTCAGATAACCATGTCGTCTATCTATATCAGAGCTTTTTAAATTTTCGAAGTTTTCTCTTATAAGATCCTTTGTTAAAACAGGTATCTTTGAGAAATTTTTTAATATAACTCTATCCTTTAATACAACTCCTGCCTTAGATAAAATCTCTCTATAATATGGAACATTATTATATGCATGAAGAAGAAGTCTTCTTAATTTCTCATCTTGAAGTTTTTTTAAGTTTTTACTACCCCAGTTGTTATATTCAAGTATTTTCTTGTAATAAACCATTCTACCGCTTCTTTGCAGATACGACAAAATGTATATAAATGGTTTTCTCCAGTTAATCATTTTTTCTCAACCATACTCTAAAATAAGAAACATTAAGATTATCCATCTTTCTAAAATGAGAGTCAATTTTGCTCCCCTTATTCATATCAACCGTATCTTTGTCATTCTCTACTATCTGGAATCCATATTCCCCAAATTTACTCAAGAATTCATCATATCTAATCCTGTTTGTATATGAAACTCCCTCTCTAACACAATATTTATCCCATATCTTTTTTGAATATTTATAAAAAAGAAAGGAATTCCCAAAATTATAGTGATCTTTTAAATCAACGCTATGATAAATATATCCTGTTCTTTTAAGAATTTTATATGTGTTTTTAATAAAAGAATCTATATCTTTTACATGCTCTAAAACACTAATACTAAATATAAAATCTATATCCTTAAGAGTAATTTCTTTTATATCTTTATTCAAAAATATAGTTCTGTCTTTAACTAGTTTCTTTAGGGAATCTTCTTCTATGTTATTTGCTTGACAAAAATTCTTTCTTTCTTTTTTAAAATCCTCATCATTTTGATTAATTCGTGGGAATTTATCTAAAAGATATACTTTGTGGGCTCCCTTAATCAGAAATTTATAGCAATTAAACATAGATGTCCCTGGTCCTATCTCTAGAATCTTTTTACCTTTTATCTCAAATCTATATTTTTTTAACCAATCAGAAAGCAATTTCCAATTAATATTTATTGCAGATCCATGACTTAGATACCTTCTCTTACTGGAAATCTTTATAATCTTCCTAAAGAAATTAGAATGACAATAAAGATACCTTATTGGGAAGTCAAAACTATTCATTATGAAGTTTAGCATTCTACTCACAAACCTCCTCATATATCTTAATATACTTACTAGCCATATTATTCCAGCCCATTTTCTCTACTTTCCCTCTTGCTTTTTTTGACATACTTTTTAACAACTTTTTATCTTTATATAATAATTCTAATCCTTTATATATCTCTTCTACTGATTCTTTTTTTACAATAATCCCATATCCCCCATCTATTAACTCTTTTGCACCTCCCACGTTCGTTGCAATACAAGCCAAGCCACTAGCCATTGCTTCTAACAAACTATTACTCATTCCTTCATTTTTAGAGGAGAGTACAAATACATGACACTTAGGAACAAGTACTGCCAAATCCTTTCTGTTTTTGTCTCCAAAGAATTCTGTACTATTTTCTATCTTGAGTTTTTTTGCTAACTCAATCAAATTCTCTTTTTCCTCCCCATCTCCATAAAATCTTAATTCAACATCCTTCTTCCCTTTCTCAAATTTAGCGAATGCTTTAAGTAGATAATCCAGACCCTTTCTTGATGTCAAACGGGATGTAGAAACCACTATAAAACCTTTATCTTTAATCGCTGGCTTAAATATATCTGTATCAACACCATTGTATATTAAACCTATTTCTTTCCTATCATACGTCTTATATGCTAAATCTCTCAACCCTTCGGAATTAGCAAAAACTTTGAAGGCTTTTCGCCAGATGATTCTATCCAGATACTTAAAAACATATTTATCTAATTTTTCATATTTAGGACTATAGAAAGGCACATCACTTCCACGTAAGGACACTATATATGGCAATCCAGATAACATAGCTATAAAGCCACATGGGATACCAAAAAATGCATGTATTAAATCAAACTCTTTTCTATTACTAATTATCCATTTATATGCTTGAGAAGAATATGAGAGAAGATTCCTATTACTTTGATTATGAAGTTCTCCATCTTTTTTTATATCAAACTTAATAATTCTGATGTTTCTCCCTATTTTCTCCTGCTCAAAACCAGCAACTGACGAAGTTAATAAGGTTACATCTAAATCCTTTCTATTCTTAAACTGTTGTAGCATATTATACGTTGCCGTAGCAGCACCACCTCCTAGAGGAGGGTATTCATAATTAAGAAGTAATAATCTCATTATCTAAATATATTATATTATCTATTTAATATTGTAATACTGCTTAAACCACTCTACAAATTTTTCTATCCCTTCATTTAGAGTAATTTTGGGATTATAACCTAACATCTTTTTTGCCTTGTAGGTATCTGAGTATGTAATTAATACATCTCCCTTTTGCATAGGAAGAAGATCCTTTTTAGCTTTCATTCCCATATGTTTTTCAATTATATTAATCATCTCCCCTAATTCATCTGGGTCTCCTTTCCCCAGATTAAAAACCTCATTATCATAATCACAATCTATCGCTTTTATAATTCCATCAACAATATCATCTATATATGTAAAATCCCTTTTCATATCTTTCCCATAGTTATATACAGGAATCTCCTCTCCCTTACTCATCTGTTGAGCGAACTTAAATATTGCCATATCTGGTCTCCCCCAAGGACCGTAAACGGTGAAGAAACGAAGACCAATTGTTTTAAGACCAAATAAATGGTGATATGTATAGGCTATTAATTCATTTGCTTTCTTCGTAGTGGCATATAAAGATATTGGTTTACTTACATCCTCTTTCTCATTAAATGGGACTTTTGATGTATCTCCATATACTGAGCTGGAAGATGCATATACAAATTGTTTTATACCCGCATCTTTAACAAGATTTATCATATTAACAAAACCTACTAGATTTGCATCCGCATAAACATATGGATTATCTATAGAGTATCTAACACCTGCCTGGGCAGCAAGATGACATACCTTATCAAACTTATTCTCTTTAAATACCTTTTTCAATTCTTCAAGATTAGAAATATCTAATCTATATAATTTAAAATTTTTGTTCTCTTCTAATATCTTATTTCTATCCTCTTTAAGTTTGACATCATAATAATCATTAAAGTTATCTATGCCAACAACCTCCCAACCATCATTTAATAAGACCTTTGCAAGGGAGAATCCTATAAAACCAGCTGTGCCTGTTATTAATATTTTCATTATTATTTAGATAATATAAAGAAATGATGATATCTATTTAATTCTACTCTAAAATCTTTCTCTATTCTAAAATATTCTTTTAATTTATTTCTAATCTTTTTAAGAGGGTAATTCTTAAATCCTATTTCCCAACAATGTTCATTTCTGGGCTTCATATTGGCAAAAAATCTTGATATCCAAAATCCTAAGTTAAAATCTTTTCCTATCGGTGTTTGTATATTTATATTAAAAGGCCATCCCGTCCAAGGAACAGATATAACAACATATTTTTTTGAAACCCTTCTTAACTCAAGCAGTGCTTTATCTAAATCTTCCCAAGGGATATGCTCTAATATCTCATATGCTATAACCACATCAAAACTATCATCTTTTAATTTAGACATCTCTCTTACATCTAATTTATAATCCGCCGGCATTTCTATATCACATGTTTTAACATCCAATTCCATCTCTTTTAAATAGTTTGACACAGTTTTATTCCCCACACCAACCTCTAATACTGTTTTAGGCTTTAAATTTATAACAATTTCACATTGGTAGTAGTATGATATAAATCTTCTCGGGGAGTCATATGCTTTTGTATATTTTAATTTGCTAGACATTATGCACCTAGATTATCAAATTTGAATATTTTGTTCATCTTCTCTTTCTCTAAGAAGTTTCTTGCATCATAAAAGTTCTTACTTTTCATCAACTTACTTAATCTTTCATAGTCTAATTCTTTATATTCAGGCCACTCTGTTGCAAGAACAACTATTTCCGAATTTTTAAATACATCCTCAACAGTATCAACATATTTCAAATTTTTATCCTCTGGGAAATCTTTTTTACTTTCTTCTATAGCTCTGGGGTCTGTAGCGAGTACTGCAAATCCTTCATGAGAGAGAGCTTTACATAACCTCCCTGCAGGAGACACTCGTACATCACTTGTACCAGGCTTAAATGAAAGACCAAGAACCCCAACCTGAGAGCCTCCTAATACACCCATCTGCTTTATACAGTCAACAACATAATCAACTTGTGATTCATTCAATTCATAAACCCTCTTAAATAATTGAGCATCGACTCCTAAATCTTCTGTAGATTTAATTAAACCTTTAACATCTTTTGGGAAACATCCCCCTCCAAAACCCAAACCAGCATATAGAAAAGATCTTCCTATCCTTCTATCCATACCAACACCGTCCATAACTTCATTAATATTAGCACCAACCCTATCACATACTCTTGCTATATTATTTGCAAATGTTATTTTAGTTGCAAGGAATGTATTAGAACATACCTTAATTAATTCCGCACTTTCCAAGCAAGTACTGATACATTTGTCTTTAAAAGCACCCTCTTTAGAACCTCCATTACTAATATATGTACTTGCATATTCATGTATCTCTGGTGTTTCTTCTGTAATCTGAGGAGCCATTTTCTCAATCTCTTCAAATATCTTAAAAAGAATTTTTTTCTTTTCCTCATTATCACCTCCCATTACTATCCTGTCTTGTATGATAGAATCCAAAACTGCAGATCCTTCTCTTAAGAATTCAGGAGAAGAAAGATATGTAAAGTTAGCCTTCGGATTTGTCTTCTTTATAATCTCTATCGCCCTTTTACCTGTACCAACTGGGACTGTACTTCTTTGAACAAAGATAACTCCATCTTTCATAAACTTAGCAGCATTTTCAACAGCATCGTATATATATGTCAAGTCCCAACCGCCATCAGCACCAGAAGGAGTTCCAACAGAAAGAAATATTATATCAGCATCTTTTACTCCCTCTTCATAATTTAATGTAGGCGTTAAATTCCTAGAGTCTATTCCATATTTAACAAGATTATCTAAACCTAATTCATAAAAATATGATTTACCTTCTTTGATAGTCTTTATTTTATCCTCTATTACATCAATACAGTGAACTTTATGACCAACTTTTGCCAGAAGAGCAGACAGTGTTAATCCGACATATCCTGTCCCTATGACTGATATATTCATGTTATGGGTTATTAAAAATTTAATTCAGTATTCTCTAGTATACAAGATAGAACCACTATTTCAAGATTGAGAAATTATTCAAGTTGTGTTAAAACTAATGTGATTACTTAAACATATATAAAAAATGTTCGGATTAAAACCTAAACTATCTATAGTCATACCTGTATATAATGAGGAAAAGAATATCCCGATATTAAACAAGAGGATAACCGAAGCTTTAGATAAAAAAATCAAATATGAAGTAATTTGGATAGACGATGGCTCAGCCGATAAGACTTCCTCTATCCTTGAGAAAATCTGCGAGGAAGATAAACAAGTTCATGGAATAACCTTAATGACAAGATCTGGACAAAGCTCTGCACTAATGGCAGGTATAGATAAAGCACAAGGGGAATATATAGCCACAATGGACGGGGATAACCAAGATGACCCAAAAGATTTCCTAAAAATGATTACAAAACTAGAAAAAGAGAATTTAGATGTTGTTGTTGGATGGAGAAAAAACAGATGGGAAGGGAACTTCATAAGAAGAATACCATCATTAATAGCAAACAAATTAATGAAAATGAATTTTGGAGACTTGGGGATACACGATACGGGATGTATGGTGAAAGTAGCAAAAAGTGAGATCATTAAGAATGTACGACTGTATGGAGAATTACATAGATTTATGTCATATCTTCTAGGAATGTATGGTGCAAAAATGGGTGAAATACCTGTACATCATCAGAAGAGAATCCATGGGAAAAGTAAATATGGTTTTAAGAGGACATTAACTGTTATGTTTGATATCTTGAACGTAAAATTCCTAACTATGAAGAGAAGCACTCCCATACAGTTTATGGGGCCAATGGCATTACTCACTTATTTAGTTGGACTAATATGTGGGATATACATAATAATAGATAAACTAGTCTCTGGGGCGGACATTACTGGATCTCCACTATTCTTAATAACCATATTAGCAATAATTATGGGTACTCAGTTTCTTTCATTTGGATTATTAGGAGAATTAGTACTAAGAACATACTACGAGAATGGTCATAATAAGACTGTTTACGCGATAAGAAAAACATATTAGAATATATTAGTAAATTATTACTGCCTTCATCATGAATATATTTAAGAGGATATTACTCCCTCTCTCAGTACTGTCTCTCTTCATCTTCCTCCCATTTAAAACCAAAGCCGCAGAATTCCTATTCAAGGACAATACAGTAACACAAGATCAAACAATAGAAGATGATTTATACATAATAGGTGCAGATGCGAATATATACGGTGTTGTAGATGGAGACCTGTTTGTACTATCTGACAATATAACCTTAAAAGGTACTGTGACAGGAGATGCATATCTATTTGGCATGAATACAATTGTAGAGGGGAATATATATGGAAACTTAATAAATATATCCAACTCAGCAGATATGAAAGGGATATACGGAGGAAGTTCTCATATCATTGGTTCCTTAATATCCTATGAAGGACAAACCGCCGAAGATTTAACCATACTTGGTATAGAGAATAGTATTAATGGTACAGTCGGAGATGATTTAAGAGTATTTGGATATAAAAGTACAATAGAGAGTATTGTAAAAGATGATCTTATATATTTCTCAGAACAGTATAACATCCTAGAAGAGAATATAACTGGAAATATATATGACAAAGATATACTTAAGAATATAGCCAAAGAACAGGGAGTAGAAGTCGAAGAATATGAAAAAGAGACCTCTGTATCACTATATAGTACACTTTATACTAAACTTGTATTATCACTTATAAGTCTTTTTGGTTTATCAATTGTTGGATATATATTAATATACATATCCCCTGTTAAAACAGGCCATATCGTTAGAAAGGTAACAGGATCCCCAACTGAGTTTCTTAAAAGCCTAGGAATAGGTTTTGCAATAATATGTCTGATACCAATCCCTATTATAATACTTATGTTCTCAATGGTTGGAACACCACTAGCATTATTAGTAACTTCAATATTAATCTTCCTCTTTACATTTGGGAAGATTTATACAGAAACTGCACTTGGGAAAGAGATATTAGATCTATTTAAAGTTAAAGGATACAGACCATATAAATCATTAATAACAGGTAGAATCGTTACCACACTAGTATCACTAATCCCTATTGTAGGGACTTTCTATAACTTTGTATTAGGATGTACAACACTTGGTGCAGTAACAAGAATCAAATATAGTGCTTTTAAAAACACAAAGAAAAAATAGCTATTTAGCTAACATCTCTTCTATAATTTGATCAAAGCTTTCTATTGGATATGCTCCCTTTATTAATTTCCCTTCTACAGTTCCATCTTCTTTAAGAACACCAACTACAAATCCAGGTGTACCAGATATCCCTGCTGCTTGTCCATCTGCCATATCTTTATCTAATTCATCTGCATATCTTTCCTCATCCATACACTTCTTAAAAGATGATTCATTAATACCTAATTTCTTTGCTAATGCAAATACATCATCTTTACTTTCTAAACCAAATATTTGTGTATGATACTCTGCAAATTTATCACTACTTTTTGTTAACTCATACAAACATTGACCACCCATTCCCGCATCTGTAGAAAGGCCCTCAAAAAATTGGAAATCCCTAAATACATATATAACCTTTCCTGTATCTATATACTTCTCCTTTATCACTGGGAATACCTGTTGTGCATGTCTTCCACAATATCCACACTGGAAATCACTAAACTCTACAACAGCAACCTTAACCTTGCTTCTATCTCCGATATATGGGTCATCATCTATGGTTGTAGTAGCTGATGGAAACTCACCACTTTCTGTCTCTGCAACCGTTTCTCCCTTTGTATTCGTATCTGTACTCTTTGTTTTATTAGAGACAAATATTCCAACTGCTATTAGTAATCCTGCAACAACTATTGCTATTGGAATAGCAAAATTATCTAAATTAATAACTATATCTCCAGAACTCTTTTTTGTTTTCTTCTTAGGCATTAGTGTATTTATTAAATATTATAAGGGTAATTATATCATCTTATAGACAGTATATGAAAGAATAAATATAATGAGATGATGATTAAACAACGAAAATTCAAAGTTACAGATATACTCCTCATCCTACTCATACTTGTTTTAATAGCTATACCCACATATCTTTGCTATCAAATATTCACTGTAGAGAAACAAGAAGATATACAAGAACAAGACAGTACGGTTATAGATCAACCTGAAATTGAAGAGCCAGAAGTAGAAGAAGGTCCCCATTATACCGAAATATTAAAAGAGATATCTGGACAGATGGCATATATAGCTATACCTACAAAAATAGATGAAAATAATCCTCCAAGTATAGTTCAATATCATCATGGTTCTAATACAAGGGTTACTTCAAACACAGAGGATCAATTTATGAAAGATCTTAAAGCATATGCAGAGTTATACACTTCATATAACCTAATATTTGCTGCTTCTAATGCACATGGTGAGAACTTTGGTAATACTGCTTCTATGGATGATAATCATAATATGATGGAATGGATAGATGA
>JAQWFF010000042.1 GCA_028704525.1 Candidatus Dojkabacteria bacterium
TGATCCAGAGCATTTTAACTTATATCCACAGAGATGGTTGATTCGCATATTAGAGAGAAATGGTTTTAAAAACATTAAGGTGTTTTCAGGTGGAATTACGATTCCTTTTATTAATGTTAATATCCCATTTCCAAGACCATGGGCGGAATTTACTATAATAAGAGCGGAGAAATGAAAAACTTTATAAAAAACACACTGAACAAATTTATTGATGGAAGCGTGTTTAAGAAAAATATTATTATATTGGTTGGGGGCAGAGTAATTGCACAAACAATCCCTATAATATTGACTCCCTTGTTAACGAGAATTTATTCTCCGGAAGAGTTCGGTGTCTTGGGAGTATATATGGCAACAGCATCATTCCTCACAATTTTTTCTAATCTGAGATATTCACAAGCAATACTACTTCCGAAGGAGAAGCAGAAAGCTCAAGGATTGGTTTTCTTCTCAACTATTATTACTCTGGTATTTTCTTTTATATTGTTTATATCCGTCTTCTTTTTTAGGGATTCTCTTTTCCTTTCTCTTAATATAGAATTACTTGGGAAATATTTCCCTATGTTAGTGTTGAATGTTATATTTTTGAGCATATATGATACCTTTTTTGTATATGAGTTACGAGAGAAAAGGTATAGAAAACTAGCTGTTAACTTAATTGTCCAAGCCTTAACCACCCTTGTTATTAGATTAGTATTGGGATATTTGGGATATACGGAGATAGGGTTATTGATATCGTATCTAATAGGGTATGTAATTGCTTATATATTATTATTCTATAAAACTAGTTTTAAACTAGATATAAAGTTATTTCTTAGAATGAAAAGGGGGTTATTGAAAGAGTATATTAATTTCCCTAAATTTGTATTGTTCTCAGATAGCTTAATGTCCTTAGTTACAAATCTTCCAAGCATTCTTATTACGAGTCTGTTTGGGAGTAATTCTGCTGGCTATTTTGCTCTTTCAGAGAAAGTTTTAGGTAGTCCCATATGGTTCGTAACATCTTCTGTAGGAGATGTTTTTAGACAGGAGGCTTCTGAGTTGTATAGGAAGGGAAAAGATTTAAGAAAATTGTTTGTAAAAACGACCAAGTCTATGTTTAAATTAGGTGTAATTCCATTTCTCTTAATATTTCTTTTTGTTCCACCTCTAATACCTTTTATTTTGGGAGAAGTATGGGAACCTGTAGGTAGTTATATTAGGATATTTTCTATAATGTATTTTTCTTCTTTTGTAGTTAATCCTGTGTCTAATATGGTTTATATTATTAAAAAAGAGAAGTACGGGGTTCTTTTTCAAGGGCTGAAGCTAGTATCAATATTAGTAGGGTTATTATTGGGTTTTTATTACAAGAATATAGAATTAGGATTGATTATTTGGTCTGTTTTACTTACTCTTTCGAATATTTTAATATATGGTGTTTTATATAAATTAGTAAAAACAATATGTCACTAGTAATGAAACTAAAAAAGAATAAAGACTTTCAAGCGATAGTGATAATGTTTGGTATAATTTTGTTATTCTTTCTTCCCGTTTTATTAAAGGGATGGGTTATTTTTCCTGATTTACTAAATAGGTATAGGCCATGGATGGAGTCGATACCAGATATACCCATCACATACTCGGAGTTAAAAAGCGATTATGTAGACGGAACATTCCCTTATTTTAAAATAACAAAAGATTTTTTAACTTCAGGAGATATTCCGTTATGGATTGATACTGCTGATTTGGGACGTCCTCTTGCATATGGTCTTACTACACTCGTATCACCCTTAAATTTATTTCTATGGTTATTTCCCATAGACATTGGTTTTACAATTTCCATTATAATCAAAGTTCTTTTAGGAGCATTAGGATCCTATCTTTGGCTGAGAAGATTGAAAATTTCTAGGACTGTTTCTCTACTATGTTCTGTAGTATTTGTTTTTACAGGGTTTAGCAATTCCTGGTTGCTTGATGGTGCGGGAACTATTAATCTGTTAACTCCATGGATATTTTTATTGGTAGATAAAATTATAGGGAGCAAAACTATTAATGAGAGACTAACCAATAGTCTTCTTCTTGCTTTCATGTACTCTTTTCTAATATTTTCTGGTTTCTTTTCTGGGGTAGGTTACGTCATGTATCTTTCGTCTCTTTATGTTCTTATCTTCCTCCTCTGGGAGTTTGTAAAAAAGAAGAAGAAATCAATTTTTAATTTTATGTCTTCCATAAAACCAGGTTTTTATATTTTAGCATCTATTATACTTGCAGTAGGTATTAGTTTTTTATATTTATATTCTTCCGCAAAAGAGATCAATTATATGGGGATTGGGTATAGGAAAGTTGCCAATGCAAAAGAATTTCTTCCATTAAAAACAGGTATACAACTACTCTTTCCAAATTTTTTCGGTAATCCCGTTTTTGGGAATTGGGTAGGACATTCCAACTGGAATGAAACAAGTAATTATGTGACTATTGTTCTTCTTTCCATAGTTCCATTTAGTATAGTAGAGATGGTACGCAGAAAAAACAGGAAAATATGCATATTGCTAATTTTGTTAGTCTTTTGTGTGCTAATGATTTGGAAGATTACTCCGTTGTTAGATCTTGTTAGTAATCTACCTATTTTCGATTCTTCTTCTAGTGTCAGATTGTTAGGATTGTTAACATTCTTTCTTGTTACACTTGGTGCTTGGGGGCTTAATTCCATATTCAAAAAGCAACATGTCAAAACAGCAATGGTATTTGTTGGAATACTCCTCTCTTTTTCCTTTGCTTTTGCAATTTATAGGTTTAAAATATTATTTGAAAGAGGTGTTTTGCAAACGGGGACACTTTTTGATACAGGAATTTTTAGTCTTATTACAATTTTTGTTGGCCTATCCTTCCTCTTTTATTTATTAATTCTTCTGTTCTGTTGGCAGAAAGGTTGTATTTCAAAAAGGTTCTTTTCTATAGTAGTGGGCTTTCTATTAGTATTTGATATAGGTCTTTTTTCTTTTGGGCAAACCCCTATGGTTCCGAGAGACTATTTTTATCCAGACACGGAAGTGACTACATATTTATCTGATAATCTTGGGAATGGGAGACTGCTAGTCTTTGATGGAATGTTTATGATTTCTGGAAGTCAACTGTATTATGGCCTAGATACAGCCCTAACTCATAATATGCATACTGACAGTGAGAAAGATATTGTAGCCTTGTTTTCTCAAGATGCATGGGCTTCTCCTGTTGCTCCCATGCTAAAATCGGCATCGACTGATTTTTCCTCTCCAATATTTGATTTTTATGGTGTTAAATATATTGTCGTAGATCCGTCAGTAGACATACATGATAGTAAGTGGCAACTAGTACTAGACAATCAAGATGAGGGACGTGTTTATGAAAATTTGGGGTATGTGGATACAAAGTATTGGGTTACGTTTAATTATCAAAAACTTGATACAAAAGAAACCTTTTTTGAAAATATGGAACATGTTTCAAATAGAGAGTGGTCATTTATTGAAGGATACGAACCTTTGGTTAAATCCGAGGGGCAAGGGAATGTTGATTTAGAGATAATAACGGACAAATCTGATTTTAATGAGATTAGGGTATGTATAGATTCTCCAGGAGTTTTGAATGTGAGAGAGGTTTATTGGCCAGGATGGAGAGTAACAGTGAATGGGGAAGAGGCAGATGTATTACAAACAAACTATATTTATAGGGGAGTGTTACTTAAACCAGGCTGTAATCTTATTGTTGAAGAATATAGACCCAAATATCTTAAATATGCAGGTATTGTAAGTGTAATTAGCATCTCAATTACTTTTCTTCTTGGCTGTTTGGTATATTTCTATGATATACCAAATGGGAAGATCTGGAAAATAACAAGAAAAAAAGTAAAGCCATACTGAGAAAGTAATTAGAGCATTTCGATGTTCCCCTCGTCATCCTTCTATTTCAAATTTTTCGTTTGCTAATGTTAAATTCTTATTATAATAAGAATCCTCTATTAACAAACTCTCCCATCTCTGGTACATCATATCTATCTCTTTGCTGAATTCTTCAATATCTCTTGTATTGCTCTCCGGTGTTCCTACAGAAACAGACTCATGATGATAGAGTTCAACATATGGAGTATATATATTGTAATATTCTTTCTTTAGAAGTTTTAAACAAAAATCCACATCATTAAATGCTATTCTAAACTGTTCATCTAATCCATTAACTCCTAAATATTTCTTTCTTTCTATCATTAAACATGCAGCAGTAACAGCAGAGTAGTTTTTAATAACATCTTTCTGTACAGGAAAACCTCTAATTGGTTTAGTAAAACCTTTAAAAGCATGACCAGCAACTCCCTTTCCTTCTCCTCCCCCAATACCTAACACCACACCTGCATGCTGTATTAAATCATTTGGATAGTAAAGTTTAACACCTACAACTCCTATCTCTTCTCTTTGAGCATGCTCTAACATACCCTCTATCCAGTTAGGAGTAATTACTTCTGTGTCATTATTAAGAAGTAATATGTACTCTCCTTTTGAATGTTTAACACCATAATTATTTACAGCAGAATAGTTAAACTTCTTATCCCAATGTAAAATTTTAATCTTAGGATTATCTTCTAATATTTTGTAATAGTTTAATGTTTCTTTATCTGTACTACCTGTATCTATTATTAATATCTCATAATTGTTGTATGTAGTCTTTTCTAAAAGAGATGATATGCATCTTTCAATATATTCATACTTATCTTTGGTAGGTATTAATATACTTACTAAAGGTTTACCCTTTATACTGTATTTAACTCTAAAGGATCCAGGGAACAAGCCCTCATGTACAGTAGCATCTAAGTTTCTTCTCTTAATTGCATCTTCTAAGCACTTAATTGATGTTTTACTTGCATAGCTCTTAGAATCATATACAGCAGCAGTAGAGCCTGGTATCTTTCTCCAAGAGTAGAGTATATCTGGTATATGCTCTATATTCTTTGTTTTTTCTGTTACTCTTAAGAAAAGATCATAGTCTTGAGATCCTTCATACCCTTTTCTAAATCCACCAACCTCATCTATTAGTTTCTTCCTTATCACAGTAAGATGACAGAGGTAATTAGAAGAGAGGAAGAGGTCAGGGGACCAATCAGGTTTAAAGAAAGGTTCTACTCTTTCTCCTTTCATATCTAGTTTGTCTTCATCGGAGTATATTAAATCTGTATCTTTCTTTTTGTTTAATACCTTAACTACTTCTGCTAATGCATGAGGATATATTATGTCATCATTATCCATTAAGGCAATGAATTCTCCTGTAGCTAAGTTTAATGCAGAGTTAGAAGCTTCTGATATATGTCCATTCTTTTCTCTAAATACTATTTTTATTCTAGAAT
>JAQWFF010000010.1 GCA_028704525.1 Candidatus Dojkabacteria bacterium
CAGGCGTATGGTCATATTGGTTGTGCTTGGCCTTGAGCGCCTCGATGTGAACGGCCCCATCACGCCACGTTGTTCCATGGTCCATGGCGACAAGGGAACAGTGGTGCTCTCTCCTCAGCTGCGCTTCCATCACGCGTGCTGCAATGAGAGTGCAACGTGGATTGGTGCTCAGGATTGCTGCCACAAGATAGTTTTCGGGATGAGGATTTAATGTCTGAGGTATTATCTCCTTGCTTTCTTTCGTTTTCCTTAATTCATTGTATACTGCATTCCCTTCCCATTTATTCCCCATTTTAATCATCGCCTGAAGTCCATCTATAAGTTCTTTAAGATTGTGAGGAGGAATTTTCGTTGCCATACCAACTGCAATACCATCAGTACCATTTGCAAGTACATTTGGGAATGTAGCTGGAAGTACAGTTGGTTCTAATCTTGTCCCATCATAGTTTGGTACAAAGGTTACAGTCCCCTTGTTTAAATCCTTTAGAAGTTCAATGGTTATTTTGCCCATCCTTGCCTCTGTGTATCTCATCGCTGCTGCTTCATCTCCATCTATTGAACCAAAGTTTCCCTGACCATCTACAAGTACATATCGAGTTGAGAAGTCTTGTGCAAGTTTAACAAGGGTTGGATATACAACAGCCTCTCCATGAGGATGGTAGTTACCTGATGTGTCACCTGCGATTTTTGCACATTTTCTGTAATGTGCAGTTGGAGTTAATGCAAGGTCGTTCATTGCAACAAGGACTCTTCTTTGTGATGGTTTAAGTCCATCTTTTATCTCAGGAAGCGCACGAGATACTATGACCGACATAGAATAGTCAAGGTAGTTGCTCTTCATTTCATCTACTATTGATCTTTGGAATACCTCTCCTGGCTTAAAAGACAGGTTAAAGTTTATATCTTGTTTCTCTTCAATTGTATTTTCTATTTCATCTGGCATATTATTTTGCTTTTTTTAATTTCCTCTCAACATTTAACAGACACACTTCTGGATCCTTAGTTAATATCTTAATTCTATCAAATGTCTGTTGTTCTACTGAAATCCAATAGGGATGATCTTTTATAGCGCTTATAGCTACAGATAATTGCCTTTCATTTGCTTTATCTAATACATTAAGTCTAATCATTGTATTTTCTTTATTAATTTCAGCAAAAACACCGTTCCCTTTGTTAACCTTTGGGTTTATTATCTCAAGGGGTGTCTTATTATATTCGTCTTCTAATGCATACATAATTTGATTAGTGTGGGTTGTTAACTCTGAAGCAAGAAGTGTATTTAGTACTTGATTATATTCTGGGGTAGATTCTACACCTGTTTCCATAAAACTATCTTCCATATTAATATAAATAATAAATTAAATATCTAATTTTGCTTTATTAGCATACATCTGTATAAATCTTCTTCTAGGGGGTACCTCGTTTCCCATTAACATTTCAAATGTTTTTTCAACCTCTTCCTCATCTTCTATATTTACTCTCTTTAATACTCTTGTTTCTGGGCTCATTGTAGTCTCCCATAACTGTTCTGGATTCATTTCTCCTAATCCTTTAAATCTATTCTCTGTTGGGACTTTTCCTTCTTTCTTTGCCTCTTTAACAAAAGCTTCCTTTTCTGCATCATTTAGGAAGTAGTATTTCTTTTTCCCTATCTCAACCTTATGAAGTGGTGGTTGTGCTACATATACATAACCCTGTTCTATTAATGGTCGGAAGAATCTAAATAACAGTGTTAATACCAATGTTGTTATATGAAGACCATCTACATCTGCATCACTCATTATTACTATTTTATGATATCGAAGTTTTGATACATCCAAGGTATCTCCTATCCCTACTCCTAGTGCTGTTGTTATATCGTTGAATTCATTATTTGCCAATACTCTATCTACTCTATATTTTTGTGTATTCATAATCTTTCCTCTTAGTGGAAGTATGGCTTGTGTATGTCTATCTCGCCCCTGCTTCGCACTCCCACCTGCAGAATTACCCTCAACGATAAATAGCTCACTTTCTGCTGGGTCCTTGCTTGAACAATCGGCCAATTTCCCAGGAAGAGCTGTACTTTCTAATACACCTTTTCTTATAACAGCATCTCTTGCAGCTTTTGCAGCAGCTTTTGCTTTATTTGCAAGTACTGCCTTTCCTATAATACTTTTGGCTTCTGTAGGATGCTCCTCTAAATATACAAGTATTTCATCTCTAACAACCTTCCCTACAATACTTTTAACCTCTGGGTTATTTAATTTAATTTTTGTTTGTCCTTCAAATTGTGGATCTGGAACTTTAACGGATATAACTGCAGTTAATCCCTCTCTTACATCATCACCACTTAAAGTGCCGTTTAATCCTTTTAGAAGTTCTGCTTTTTGAGCATACGTATTAAATGCACTTGTTAGAGCTGTTCTAAATCCTGCAAGATGTGTACCACCTTCTGGATTAATAATGTTATTTGTATAGCAACGTACATCCTCTTCCATACTATCTGTATATTGCATAGAAACCTCTACAACTACTCTTTCCTCTTCTTTATTCATATAGAAAGGTTCTTCCCCTATCGATTTTTCATCTATGTTTAAGAATTGCACATACGATTTAATGCCATCTTCAAAATACAGATCATATCTAGTATGTTTCTCTTCCCTATCATCTATAACTGATATTCTTAATCCTGCAGTTAGGTATGCATGCTGTCTGCAACTTCTAATAATTGTATGAAAATCAAACTCGGCATCATCAAATATATCTGGGTCAGGGAAGAATGTATGTTCTGTACCTGTCTCATCCGAAGTACCAATCTTTTTAACAGGTGCAGCAGGAACACCTCTTTCATATCTTTGTGTATATATTCCACCATCTCTTTTTACTGTTGTCTCCATCCATTTAGACAGTGCATTAGTACATTTCATACCAACACCATGTAATCCACCAGATACTTTATATGCTCCATCATCAAACTTACCCCCAGCGTGTAGATTAGTCATGACAGTTTCTAGTGTAGAGACCTTTGTCTCGGGATGTGTTGCTACGGGAATACCTCTACCATTATCTCTTACAGTTAAAGAACCATCTTTGTTAAAGACTACCCATATTTGAGAACAGTATCCAGCAATAGCCTCGTCTACTGAGTTATCTAATATTTCTGTAAATATGTGATGAAGACCATGGCTATCTGTTGAACCAATATACATAGCTGGTCTTTTCCTAACAGCTTCTAATCCTTTTAGAACCTGAATATTTGATGCTCCATAGTCACTTTTCTTTGGCATTTATTCTTTATATTCTGTAATTTAAATTCGTGCACAAGTATCCTATATTTTACCTTTTTTTAGTACAAATGTTAAGCATTTAGAGATATAATTAATGCCTCTAATACAAGCTTTTTGTTACAATTTGAGTCTATTTTTTTTCTTGACTGTGCAATCTCTTCTAATGTCCTCTTTAAGTTCAGAGAACTATCAATATTACCATTTTTAATTTCTATTTCAAGTTTCTTTTTATAGATATCTTCTATACTATTTATCAAATCTATAGATTCTGATTTACTCTTTGATACTCTTTCTATAGTTTGAAATTGTTCAAGTAGATCTTTCTCTAATATGTCTGTATTTATTAATTCTGTTTTAAATTCTCCTTTAATATATATTGGTTTTGCTCTTGAGATTATGGTTTGAAGAAGATTCTTCTCATTGTCTACGCATAGTATATATATTGAATTATCACTACTCTCTTCCAATGTTTTTAGAAAGGAATTCTGTGCCTGGGGAGTTAGTTTCTCACTTTCAAAAATTACTGCTATCTGTACACCATCCCCAAAGGGTTTAAAAACCATCTCCTTTTGTAACTCCTTTACCTCCTCTATCCCTATACTATTTTTAGATGCACCGTCTAATATATGTATATCTGGCACAGAGTATATATCTTGTATATTTGGATATTTTTGATTTAGGAATTTATTTACAAGAAGCAGAAGGTTGTCTTTAAGTACTTCTTTGTTTTTGTTTATAAGAAGATATGTCATAGTTGATTCTATCATATATGTATTGTATTGACTGCAATGTCCTATTAGCATAAACTAATATTAGTATTAATTAATTGTACTGCCCAATGGATTCTAGGAGTTCGCTTTTAAAATACTTCCAGTCAAAGGGAATAATAAGTGAGGAGAATGCCAGAGCTGTTTTGGTTGAGCGTAGCCGTTCTCCAAAAACAGAGGAAGCCATATTAAGAGAATCTAAATTTGTAACTGACGAGGATATCGCAAAAGCAAAGTCAGATTTGTTTGGTATCCCTTATGTGAGTTTAAAGGATATGGAGGTTCAGGAGAGTATTGTATCTGAAGTTAATATTGATGCATTACAAAGATATAGGGCTGTACCTTTTGAAAGAGGAAAAGATTATGTGAAGATTGCTATGCAGGATCCTTTTGATGTACAGGCTACACAAGCACTTCAAAGAAAATATCCAGAGGGAACACGTATAGAGGTTAATATAACTACTGAGGAAGGTATTAACTCTGTATTAGATAGGAGAATTGGTGAGGTTATGAGTAGTGAGGTTACAGAAGCACTTGAAGATGTCGAAATGCCAGTTACCGAAATTAGTGAAGATCCTAATATCCTTACAGGTTCAAATTTGTCTAATGCTCCGGTGGCAAGGATAGTGAATGCAATTCTACAGTATGCAGCTATATCAAAGGCATCAGATATACACATTGAACCAATGGAGAAAAGATTAAGAGTTAGATTTAGGATAAATGGTGTTATGACAGAGCGTCTAACACTTCCTAAAGATTTGGGACCCGCTATAGTTTCAAGAGTTAAAATTCTTTCTAACTTAAAGATAGATGAAAAGCGTCTTCCTCAAGATGGTAGATTTCCAATTAAGATTAATGGTACAAAGATAGACCTTCGTATCTCTACTATGCCTACCATATATGGTGAAAAGGCAGTTTTAAGGTTACTTGAATCAGAGACGGGAGGTATTACACTAGAATCCACAGGACTTCGTGGAAATGGGTATAAGATATTAATGGATACACTTGATGTAACCAATGGTATTGTTCTTGTAACAGGTCCTACGGGAAGTGGTAAAACAAGAACATTGGCTTGTGCACTTATGAAAGTTAATGACCCAAAGGTAAATATTATATCTTTAGAAAATCCGGTAGAAATAAGAGTCCCAGGTGTTACTCAGATACAGATTAACCCAGATGCAGGGCTTACATTCGCAAGTGGACTAAGGTCTGTTTTAAGACAAGACCCTGATATAGTAATGGTTGGGGAGATTAGAGACCAGGAAACTGCAGAGCTTGCCGTACAGGCATCTTTAACAGGTCACCTTGTACTATCTACTCTACACACCAATAGTGCTGCAGCAGCTATCCCAAGACTTCTAGATATGGGTATAGAACCATACCTTCTTTCTTCTACAGTTAGAACTGTTTTGGCTCAAAGACTCCCAAGACGTTTATGTCAAAATTGTATAGAAGCATATCCTGCCCCAAAGGAAGTTGTAGAGAATATTAATCAGACAATGAGCACAACAAAGGGCTTTAATCTAGTAGAATATTTAAAGAGAGTTGGAGTATCAAGGAATGCCAGTGGTGAGTTAGAAAACAAAGTATTTAAAACTCCAGAAATTGGTGTAGATGGACAACCAGTAATATATCTATACAGAGGGAAAGGTTGTGACAAGTGTGGAGGTTCAGGATACTCAGGCAGAATTGGTATCTTTGAAGTTCTTGCTGTAAATGAGAGGATAAGTAGAATGATGATGGAAAGTGTTTCAGACAAGGATATTGAAAAAGTTGCATTGGAGTATGGGATGTTAACAATGACTCAAGATGGATACCTAAAGGCACTAGAGGGTATCACTACACTAGAAGAAGTATTAAGAGTGTCAAAGGAGTAAATTTTTGATATAAATATAATATGAATCAAACTGCCCAAGATAATAGTACAAAATTTAGCTATCCTGATTTATCTAAATCGACACCAACACCAACATACACAGCTACCCCTGCTCCACTTCCTAATTTAAACACACAGAATAATACTCAAGTTGTAGACTCTGGAATAATACCAGATGATTATGGAGATGCAACCACAAGTCCATCAGCCCTTTCAACTATTGGGAAAGCATCAGATACATTAAATGATATTATCCCAGATTTAAGAGTACCAAAAGTAGCTCCACAGGAGCAAGAAGTTAAGAAAGATGAAGATGTAAAGGAAGATATTGTTATGCAAACATTGGAAGAGAATACTCCTGTAGAAGAAACAGTTCAACCAGTTAAAGAGGAGATACAGGATGCAAATGGGAATTATAATATTAATGATTTACTTGGTGTCGCTGTAAGTAAGAATGCATCAGATCTACATATAAGTGTTGGGTATCCACCAATTATTCGTGTAGATGGAGAGCTTCAAGAAATATCAGAGAAACCATTAACACCAGAAGATACAGAATCTTTAATATTCTCTGTGCTTGCAGATGAGAAGAAGGAGCTTTTAGAGGTCAATAGAGAAATTGATTTCGCATATACATATGAAGGTGGTAATAATGCAAGATTTAGAGTTAACGCATTCTATACCATGAAAAATCTCTCTGCAGCTTTTAGATTAATTCCTTCTAGAATAAAAACAATTGAAGAGCTTATGCTACCACAAATGTATCATCAATTTGCTAAGTTAAAACAGGGATTAATATTAGTAACAGGACCAACTGGACATGGTAAAAGTACAACCTTGGCAGCAATTCTTGAGGATATAAATAGAACAAGATTCTGTCATATAGTAACAATAGAAGATCCAATAGAGTATTTATTTGAAGGGAAAAAAGCACTTATAGACCAGAGAGAAATGAATGATGATACACACTCTTGGGAGATAGCACTTAGAAGTGCATTGCGACAAGACCCAGACGTTATTCTTGTTGGTGAAATGAGAGATTACGAGACCATAGCTGCAGCAATAACACTTGCAGAGACAGGACACTTAGTATTTGCCACTCTTCATACAAACAGTGCATCCCAAACTATAGATCGTATCATTGATGTATTCCCCGAAAATCAACAACAACAGGTTAGAACACAATTGGCTAATATACTTCAAGCTGTAGTGGGACAAAGACTTATACCTCTCGAAAAGGGAGGAAGAAGAGCCGTATCTGAAATCATGATTATGAATCCTGCTGTAAGTAATTTGATAAGAGAAGCAAAAACACATCAGATAGATAATGTTATAAGAACAAGCTCAGATATAGGTATGGTATCTTTGGAGAAAGCACTTGTAAATCTTGTAAGAGAAGGACTAATAACTACACAGAAAGCACAAGAGTATGCAGTATATCCAGAAGAGGTTTTAAGATTGATGAAGGTATAGGACTATGAAGAAGTATAAATACTCAGCAAGAGATAACGCAGGGAAAATAGTAGAGGGTGATTTAGAAGCAAAAGATTCATCCTCTGTTGCAGATATACTTCATGATAGAGGTTTAATAGTGGTTAGTATAAGAGAATCATTTGCATTTAATCTAGAGAGACTTTCTGAAATAAACATAGGTGGAGTACCAATGAAAGACAAGGTTGTCTTTATGAGACAGATGTCTACAATGGTGGGTGCTGGTCTTCCACTCACAAGGGCTCTTGAGATTATGGTTCAGCAGGCATCGAACCCGCTATTTAAAAGGGTATTAGAAGATGTCCTGTCAGGTGTCCAATCAGGGAAAACTCTCGCTAATTCATTTAGAGAGAAAGAAGAGATTTTTGATGAAATATCTTTAAACTTAATAGAGGCTGGTGAAGAAAGTGGTAATTTAGATTCTATACTAGAGAAATTAGCTTCAGAGTTAGAAGACAAAAAAGGATTATCAGATAAACTAAGATCTGCAATGATATATCCTGCTATTATTCTTGTAATAATTATTGCAGTTATTGTTCTAATGATGTTTGTTTTGGTTCCATCTATGGCTACCATATATGGAGATTTCAATGCAGAACTACCTTGGGCAACTAGATTCCTTATGGATCTAAGTCAATTCTTTATAAAATATTGGTGGGCTATACTAGTTGTTCTTGCGGTATTAGTAATAGGTATAAAAGCATTTTTGGATTCAAAGAAAGGGAGAAGAATATTTGACAAGATAGTTCTTAAAATACCTGGTGTGGGTGCCATTGTATCAAAGATGCAGCTAGCTCAGTTTACTAGAATACTTGCCCTACTCCTTGGAAGTGGATTATCTATAATGAAAGCTCTTGAACTTACAGCTCTTTCTTTAAGTAACGAGATGTTTAGAGATACTATTCTCTCTGCCAAGGAAGAGGTTGAAAAAGGTGGCGCTTTGGCTATACCAATAGCCAGAAGTGAATATTTTCCTCTTATCGTTAGTAGTATGATAGCTGTAGGAGAAGAGACTGGTGAGATGGATACAGTATTGAATAAAGTTTCTGAGTATTATAAAGATGAGGTTAATGTAGCTACATCTAATCTCTCTTCTATATTAGAGCCTGTTTTTCTTGTAATAATGGGATTAGCGATAGGATTTATAGCATTGGCTGTTTATATGCCTATGTTCCAGTTATCTTCTGCAATAGGTTAACTATTGACATGTTCTCAAAAGTTATGTAACTTATTAATAGATAAATTTATTACTGTTCCAAATATTATGAGGAAGAATTTTTATGAAGCATTTACATTGGTAGAGATGCTTATAGTTATGGGTATTCTTATAATCCTTATGGCCATAGGTATTACTGCTGGTAGATTTGCTATTAATAGAGCAAATGATGTAGCACATCAGAATGCAGTAGATCAAATATATGAGGGATTACAAGCATACTATACAGATAATAGAGAATTTCCTGAGGCAACAGATCCAGAGACATTATTATCGGAAGCAGATTTAGAGGAAAATAATATTTTGTTTGATTATCTTGATCAGGGTGCATTTAACGGAGGAACAGAAGCTACTTTTATGTATTTTGTAGATGCTTCACAGCAACAGGCAGTCCTAGTTTGTGTTACATTAGGAGGTGCAGGAGATGAGAAAGCAAGAGGTGTTTATTGTAATGGTAATGGGTTTGGTTCGGATGATATAAATCCAGCTATTACAGAGAAAACTAACGAGCCAGGTTCTGCAGGATATACAGCTATACAAGGACTTGATGCTGACGCTGCAATTTCAGATTGGGATCAGGGAGCATGGACTTCACCAGGAACTGCAATAATAGGTGAATAATAATTACATAGTTTTGTAATTGAAAACCCCTCTTTTGAGGGGTTTTTTCTATGTTATAATACATTATGTTTATAATATATCTTTGTATATTCTTTTTAGGTGCATCTCTTGCAAGCTTTATTAATGCTACACTATATAGGATAGATAAAGGGTATCAATATCCGACTATAGTTACAAAAAATTCCTTTTGTGAGAAATGTAAGAAACCATTATCTTGGGTACAACTAATACCAGTATTTGGATATTTAATATATGGGGGGAGATGTAAATATTGTAAGACTTTTGTAAGGTTATACTATCCTATATCTGAATTATTACTTGGTTTATCCTTCCTACTTATGTATTTATATAGTATACCTTTTTACTTCTTTATTATTGTTATTTTCTTGTTTATCCTCTCATACTACGACAGTATATCTATGTCTGTACCTAGAATAATCGTACACATTCTTCTTATTACATCTATATTAATATTCTTCTTTTTTCAATTTATTCCATTAAATATAATTGTTCCTCTTATAATCGGTATGTTTTTGTTATTAGTAAATGTTATAAAGAAATCATTTGGATTTGGAGATATCTTAATACTATTTAGTGTAGGAATACTTCAAACACCAAAACAGATGGTTTGTACATTTTGGTTAGGAGTATTAATAGCCCTTCTCTATTCAATCATTATCATAATTAGAAAAAAGATTGATATAAAGAAAGCCAAAATCCCAATGGTACCATTTTTCTCTGTAGCTTTTGTTATATCTCTGATATATGGAGAGGCACTAGTAGAGATGCTTCTTAAAATATTTAGAATATGATAGATTTAATATATGCACAAGAAGTATAAAGCTTTTACACTTGTAGAATTACTCATAGTTATGGGGATATTAATAATTCTTATAGCAATTGGTGTATTAGTTGGACGTTTTGCAATACAAAGAGGACAGGATGTAAAGCATAGAGATGCTGCTAGAAACCTATATGCGGCTTTAGTTAAATACAAAATAGACAATAAAAGATATCCTGAATTAGGTGGGTTAATAGAGGAAGAATTCTTTGCATATGCTTTAGGCTTTAATGGTACGCCAGACCAACATATATTGAAATCATATTTAGAAGAAGAAAGTGGTTTTGATGGTGGAGGAGATGCCACATACTACTATGCTGTAGATGAATATGATGGGCAGTTTGTTTTGGTATGTGTATCACTGGGTGGAATAGATGATGAAAATAATAGAGGTTTTTACTGTGTTGGAGATGGCATAGGATATCTTCCAGAGAGTACTCCAGTAACTGGTCAAGATATTGGCTCTCAGGAAAGTGGAGATCCATTATCTGTAACTGTAAGAAGTTTAGATGATTCAGATTGGTTGAATAAGGAAGGATTCGACCTAAGTAATTGATACTATTTGATTTCTGTGATACATTCTAAGTATTGAATTAAGTAATTACTGCCTTGTCTATGCTATCTAAAAAGAGATATTCAGCTTATACCCTATTAGAGCTTTTAGTTGTATTATCAATATTTATTGTAATTGGTGGTATGACCTTTGCATCTTTTAGTGGATTGCAAAATACTATCAAGATGAATGAATATATGCTTAGTCTTGAGCAAGATATTAGGGCTATACAGAGGTCCTCTATGCTTCTAGAGCGAGATCCTGATGAATATTGGTTATACGGATTAGGTATATATTTTTCGGGAGTTGGGAACAATGGTACAGGAGGATATCAAATGTTTAAATGGTGTTCTGGTTTTAGAAGTTATGGAGATCCGAAAACAAAATCAGACCTTCCAGCCTATGATACAGACGAATTAACAGGTGGTCCTCTTAGAAATGCTTGGCTTCCTTACACAGATATAGAAAGTACTAGTACTTGTAATGCAGACAGTACAGACTCCCTAGTTATTCTCTCTGGATATGATGTTTCTTTAACCCCTCCTAAGGCAGTGATAGATACAAATAATGATATAAGTTATGTAGTATTTGAATCTATATCGGGAAGAGCATTCTTCTATGATTCTTCTGGTGAATTGGTAAATTATGATTCGGAGGGAAATCTAGTAGACAGCCCAGTCGATTTCCAGATTACTGTTAGTCCAGTAGGTATTGGAAAGACAAGGATTCTAAGTATTGGAAACTTGTCAGGGAAAATAGCTTTAAGTTTTGGAGATAAAATAAGTCCTGAAGAGCCAGAGGGGGATGGTCCTCCTGCTCCAGCTCCTTTGTAATTATGAAAAGAATAAATACATATAAAGCATTAGGTTTTGTAGAAGCATTAATAGCCATTATGGTGGTTGGAGTGTCTTCTGTTGTTCTTATGCAAATAGCAGTTAGTACAATGCAAGGTGTAATACAAAATGAAAAGATAGACTCAATGACACAGTATGCTGTAGAGGGATCAGAGGTTGTTAAGGAGGTTGCCAAAAAAGAGAAGGAAAGTGGTGATGATTTATTCCCAGGGCCTATTGTAGAGGAGACATGCTATATACCAGATAGAATTAACTATTCTTTTGTAAAAGACTCCCAAGATACATTCCTTTCATATCAGCAAGCAGAGAGAGATATATATAAAGAGAGTGCGATTCTATCTACAGATCCAGAGGATATGGCAAACGACTACTTCCTAATTTTTTGTATACAACCATACTCTTTAGGAGATACATATGTTTCTGGAAATATAATAGTTGGAGAACGAAATTACGATGGGAATATAACAAAAGGAAACAATGTTAAAGATTATATATATTTTACAGTTGTTAACTTATGAAGAAATACAGTGCCTTTAGTCTAGTAGAGATGTTAATAACCATTGTTATAATGGGAATGGTTATGCTAATAGCATCAGTAACTTTAACAACACTTATAAAAATATCTACAGTATCTAGTAACAAAACAAGAACTAGGAATGAGACAGAATTTGTATTAGAGCTTGTAAGAAGAACTGTTAGAAATAGTAATCCTTCAGATGTTTTTGTATACAGTACAGTAGATGCAAGGACATACAATTCAGAGACAGGGTTAGTTGAAAATAGACCTGAGATAGTTGATATATCAAATGAATATGCAAATGGACTCGGTGTAGGAGTTATAGGTAGTGAGATACATTTTAGACCATATGGATATACAAACTGGATATGTATAGGCTTCTTTGAGGACAAGAATAATGAAGATATGGGCTATATATTAAAAACATCAACAAAGGATTTAAGTAATCAACATGAGAATTGTTTTGATAGTACCCTACCCGATTATCTTAAATATACAATAATGCTAAATTCAGAATATGTTGATATTAATTCTTTTGAAATATCATATACAGAGACCATAGGTTCTAACTATCTTTTTAGATTTAGTATATCTGCAGAGCCAGTAGATTGGTATTTGGCACCAGGTGCTCCTATAAAGAGAGAGATAGTAAGACAGGCAGTAGTTTCAACAGAGGGTTTAATGTGGTAATTAAAATAAATATATTAAATGAATGAAAACAGTATTAATAGTTGAGGATGAGAAACCTTTATTAGATTCTTATAAAGAAATCATAGAGAAAGCGGGGCATATGTGTATAGGAGTGTCTGATGGATATCAGGCTTTAGATTATTTAGCATCACATAAAGGAGAGGTCGATTTGGTAATATTAGACTTAATGATGCCAGGGGTAGATGGATTAGAGGTTTTGGGTGCAATAAAGAAAAGTGATGTTAAATATGGTACTCCACCAGTAATTGTTCTATCAAATATGACAAGTGATACGGTAATACAGGACGCATTTCAATTAGGAGCATCCTCATATCTTGTTAAGATTGATTTGGACTACGATGCACTAGTAAAAGAATTGGACAAATATCTTGTAAATGATTAATATTTGTATTTAAAATCTGTTATTATATATAACGATATAATTTAAAATCTGCTCAATATGGCAAAACTACCAGATCATGTTGGAATAGACTTCGGGACACACTCTGTAAAAGCTGTTGAACTAAAGAACATACTTTCGGATACGCCTGAATTAGTAAATCTTGGTTCTCAAATAACTCCAAAGGGTGTTATAAATAGTGAAGATAAGACAGACCAAAAAAGATTGGCTGATGTATTAAAGAAACTTTATGATGCATCAGGAATAAAGAATAAAAAGTGTGTAATGGCACTTCCAGAGTTTTCTGTATTTACTAGATTTCTTGAATTTCCTGGTGTAAAGAAAGAAGAATTAAAAGACTCTGTATATTTTGAAGCAAAACAGTATATCCCTATGCCGTTGGATGAAGTACAGTTAAGTTATGTCCCAATTGGTTTTAATCAAGAGAAAAATGCACCAAGGGTTCTTCTTGTTGCAGCACCACTTAAGATAGTTGATATATATATTAATATAGCTACACTATCTGGCTTAGAATTGGCTGCTATAGAGACAGAATCTGTAGCAATGGGTAGAGCTATGTATAGATCTACGAAGAAAAAAGATTTGGTAATGTTAGACTTTGGTGCAAATAGTACAGACATGAGTATATTGTCGGAGGGATATCTTGTATTTTCTCAAAGTATAGCAATTGGTTCTGACTCGTTAACACAGGCAATAATAAATAAGTTCAACTTTGAGTATCAAAGAGCAGAAGAGTTCAAGAGAAATTATGGAGTTGTAGAAAATGTGTTAGAAGGGAAAATATACTCTGTTCTCTCCCCTATCCTAGAATCAATAATGATAGAGGTTAGAAGAGGTGTAGAGTTCTACAAGAATAAAACACTCTCCGTAGCTCCAACAGATTATATTTTAAATGGAGATGGTGCTCTTCTTCCAGGACTGAAAGAATATGTTTCTAAGAGTCTAGGCGCAAATGCATTAGTATCAACACCTTGGAACTTTATAACTGTAGATAATAAATTTAAAGATATAGTAACCAAGAGTGGACCATCA
This sequence comes from Candidatus Dojkabacteria bacterium, assembly GCA_028704525.1. GTDB lineage: Bacteria > Patescibacteriota > Dojkabacteria > SC72 > SC72 > JAKPKF01. The sequence goes on from JAQWFF010000010.1 coordinate 14,149, forward strand.
TATTCGGTTGCAATTGGTTTGGCTCTAAAAGATGAATAAGAAAGAAGAAGTAAAAAATAAAAAACCAGAGGATGCACTAATCATAAACAAATCCAAGAAGAAGGTTGTTGAGGTTACAAAGAAGAAATTAAGCGATAACATAGACGAAGCAAAGAGTATTAACCTTATCCCTAAACTTTCGAAAGAGGAGGTTGTACAAGAACGGAAGAAGAAGACTTTAAATCTTGGTTCGATTATCAGTTTAATGGTACTTGTTTTAATATCTATAGTTACAGTTGGTTTTAATATAGTCTCTAAAATGCAATTAAATAATGAGAAAGAGAAGTTATACGATATAGAAGAACAAGTTAACACTCAATCTACAAAGATTCTTGCAAATAATGAGATTAAAGAGAGAGTTCTTTTATATAAAGAGATAGCTTCGAGTGCATACTCCCCAAAAGAGGTTATAGAGTATATAAACACAATAGCGGAAAGAAGTGGTAGTACAAATATAACTTCATTTACATTTACAAATGAATTGGCGTTTATTATTGATGGGAAAGCATACAACTTAGAAGATGTATCAAAGTTTTGGTTTCTTTTGACAAACGATGCAAAGGTTGAAGATGTAATTTTAGAATCTGTAAGTAAAGGCTCAGAGGGTGCAGCTTTTAAGTTTAAAGGTAATTTAGTATTTAAAGATTTTATTCCTGAAGAATAATGGGTAATCTAATAAAAAAAGATATAAAAAAAGAGAAAATATCAAAAGAGCTGGAGGCAGTTAGTGAGAAGATTAAGAAAACAAAATTAAAGTTTTCTGATATTCTTGTCCCACTCCTTGTAGGTTTTGTTTTAATAATACTTGGGATATTTGTCTTTGTTCCAATGATAGGCAAAGCATTGGATTATCAGAGTGAATATAAGGAGGTTAAGAAGAAAGAGAAACAGCTTAACGATTTAGAAAGCACATTAAACAGTATGGATGACAGTATGCTTCAGAATGATTTGATGAACGCGAAGGAAGTTATCCCAAAAACCTTAAAGGTCTCTAGTTTCTTAAAATATATAGATGAGCTTGCATATCAAAAAAATCTAACATCAAATGAGATAACTGCAGGAGATATTAAAATATCTACAGGAGAGAAGAAAAAAGGAGAGTATATATTGGGTGTTAGTGGTCCACTTGCATATATGGGAACTCTGGATAATATTGTTAGTTTCTTAGATAGTTTATATGCAGCATCTCCTTACATAGTTTCTATAGAAAACATATCTTTAAGAATGACTTCTTCCTCTGGATGGAAAGTCGAATTAACAGTTACAGGTTATTATGTACCAGAGAATATAGATGAATTTAATATTTATTCAATATTCACACCATATACAGCAGATGCCAATGTGATAAAAATTTTTGAAAGTAAAGCTAGTCAGATAGACTAGATTTCATCATATAACATATCGCTTTCTTCTTTTGGAGTATCAGATTTAGGTTCTTCTCTATGTGATTTATCATCCTTTATGAGAACTTTTACTCTTCTATCTGTCCTTATAGCGTTAATCGTTATTAAGTCTCTTATAGCATTGATAGTTCTTCCTTTTCTTCCAATTACTACCCCTTTATCCTCTTCAGCTACATCTATTGTTAATATAGTTAATCCAGGAAAGTCTACACTCTCTTTCTCCTCAATGCTTACACTATCTGGATTATTTACAATAGACTTAACTATGTGTTCTAGTAACTCTTTCATAATTTAAGACAAAAATTTAAGTACTTTAGATATTATACAACTATTCTTGCTCTTTTGTCTTTTTTTCTGTGTTAGGTTTATGAGAACCTCTCTTTAGGCCTTTAATAAGACCTAATTTAACAAAATATTGGGCAATAGTACCTGTTGGCTGTGCTCCATTTTCTAACCATTTTGTTGCCTTCTCCTTATCAACTTCAAATAAAGATGGTTTTAATTGTGGATTATATTTACCAATTTCTTCTATAGCCTTACTATCTCTTTTTTTAGAAGATTCCATCACCACAATTCTATAATGTGGATCTCCTCTTCTACCTACTCTTTTTAATCTAATCTTTAACATAGCGATGAATTCTATCAGATGATATATATTAATTCAAGGATTTTATTTATTTTTTAACTTTGTAATTATCTTAGATGCTGCATCTTCCTCGGCTTTTTGTTTACTACTTCCTTTCCCAATTGTTTCTCTTTTACCATTTATTTCTATAGCAACTGTAAATATTTTATCATGATCTGGACCTTGTTCATTTAGTACTATATATCTAGGTGTAGTTTTTCTTTGTGCCTGTATTAATTCTTGTGCTTCTGTTTTTGGATCTATATATAACTCATTTTTTACTATTTCATCTATCTTATTAAATAGTGTTCTTTTTACAAAATCTTTACATCTTTCAAATCCTTGATCCAAATATATCGCCCCTAGGACTGCCTCGTATGTATTTGCAAGAAGGTAGTCTTTATCTTTCCCACCAGAATCCTCTTCTCCCTTTGACATTTTAAGATATTGTCCTAATCCTAAATTCCTAGATTCTTGTGCAAGACTCTCAGTTCTCACGATAGAAGATCTTATACTTGTAAGTTCTCCTTCTGCCTTTGTTGGATATTTATTAAATATATATTCTGATATTATTAACTCCAATACTGCATCTCCAAGAAATTCGAATCTTTCATTGTTACTTAGATCTCTCCCTCTATTCTCATTTAGATATGATCTATGTGTTAATGCTATCCCAAGGAATTTTTTCTCTTTAAATATTACTCCAATATTATCTTCTATTTTTTTATAATCAATTATTTCCTTTTTCATATATTGCTCCTAGGACTCCATTTATAAATTTAGAACTTGTTTCTCCTCCGAATTCTTTTGCTATCTCTATCGCTTCATCTAATGCGACTTTTGGAGGTGTAATCTTTCCAATGAATCCTTCAAATATTGCTATTCGGAGTATTTGTATATCAACTAATTTCATCTGTGCTATTGGCCACTGTGGTGCATATTGTGTAATCATTTTATCTATGGTTTCTGTATTTTCAGGCACACCGCTTACAATTTTCTCATATAGTTCTGTATTATATTCCTCAATTTCATCTAAAGTTACTAAGTCATCTAAAGGAAGTTCTTCGATTTGTGATGTATCTTTATTAAAGTCCAAGGAAAAAAGTTTTTGTAATGCTAATACTCTTGCTAAATGTCTAGGGTCAGTTGCTCTTTTCATTATTTGGTTTCTTTTTTTATTTCTTCTTTGTAATATCCACAGCTTGGACACTCAAAATGAGCTCTTTTTCTTGCTCCACACTTTGGACACTTTGAAAGTGATGTAACAGTTAGTTTGTCTGCTAATCTTCTTCTGTTCTTTCTCCCTTTTGAAATTTTTCTTTTTGGTAATGCACCCATGATTAAGTTTTAGTATATATTAACTAAGAGATTATATTTGATAATGGTTGTTTTTTCAATGGGTTTATACTATCCAACTTTCCTTTATATTTATCTCTGAACCTGATTTTAGATTTCCTTCAATAATTTCTTTTGCTATTTGACCCTCTATTTTGTCTTGTATGTATCTTTTAAGAGGTCTTGCACCCATACCAGGCTCATTTGCTTTGTTTGCAATTAACATTGGGATTTGTTTTGCCCATTTTATTGCTATGCCCTTCTGAGACATTCTTGATGATAATTCTGAAAGGAGTATTTCTGCGATACTGGATAATTGGCTCATTTCTAAAGGTGCAAATACAATTATTTGATCAAAACGATTTAGTAATTCTGGTTTTAGAGCTTGTCTAAGTTCTATTAGAGCCCTGTCTTTTGCCTCTTCCCAAAGTGATTCATCTTTTTCTAGAGCATTTAATAATACTTGGCTTCCTATATTGCTTGTACAGACTATTATTGAATTTGTAAAATCGACTGTTTCTCCTGCTGCACTTGTTAATCTTCCCTCATCAAATATTTGCAAAAAGAGATTTAATATCTGTGGGTTTGCCTTTTCTATCTCATCAAAGAGTACAACTGTATAAGGATTACTTTTAATCCTATCTACTAGTGTAATATTTGTTTGGCCAAATACATTGCTTTGTTCTGTAGAACCAAGGAATTTATCAACACTTTGTGTGTCTTGGTATTCTGACATATCTACTCTTATCATATCGGCTTTGTTTCCAAAGAACTCTTCCCCTACTACTTTTGCAAGGTATGTCTTTCCTACACCAGTTGGTCCCATAAAGAGGAATACACCAATTGGTTTATTTGGATTTCTAACATCTGTTCTGGATCTCCTTAATGCCTCTGTAATTGCTATTACTCCCTCATCTTGTCCTATTACTCTCTTTTGAATGTTTTCCTCAAGTTTAAGTAGCTTGTTGCTTTCTTCTTTATTCACCTGTGCTATATTAATATTTTTCTGTATAGAGATTGCTTTTGCCACATGCTCATCTGTTATTTTTTGTATACCATTGCTTTGTGCCCATGCACATGTAGCTTCTATTGTTTGAACGGCACTACTTGGAAGTTTTCTTTCCTTTATATATCTATATGCCAACTCAACAGATGCTACTAATGCAGGGAATGTTATATAACAGCCGAAGTTTTTTTCTAAAGATGGTATTTTAGATTTAAGTACATCTAGAGCATCAGACATTGTTACTTCTTTTACCTCTATGTTTGTGAAGCTTTGTCTTAAGGATTCGTTACTGTAGAAATATTTTTTATAATCAGAGTAATTAACGGTTCCTACTATTGGGAATTTGCTATTTAATATATACGGAAGGAGTATTCCTGCAATAGAGCTTCCTCCGGATTGTGATTTTGCAGGGATAATTTCTTGCATCTCATCTATGAACAGTATTGTATTTCCAGCTTTTCTAAGCTCTTCCATAGCCTTCATAACAAGTTCTTCTATATTCCCATATTTCATCCCTTGTGCTATTAGACCATTCAAATCAAGTTGAATGATTCTTTTGTCTTTTAATTGTGCTGGTACATTACCACTATTTATTCTTTGTGCTATCCCGAGTATTATGCTCGATTTCCCGACTCCGGCTTCTCCTATAAGGAGGGCATTTTTATTTGAAAGCTTTCCAAGTATTGATACAAGATTCTCAACAGCATCATCCTGCCCTATCCCAAATTTGTCTTGTGTTTTAGAAACGATTTCATTTACATCTTTGCTGAAATGACCAAGTATAAATGTATAACCGTATACCCAGTTTCCAGCTATTCCCCCTTTACTATAATATGGAATATTTGGATTGAGGAATTTTGTTTTTTCTAAATTTCTTACAACGTCATTGCCATATGAGGATATTTCTCTAAGTATGTCTATAGGAACAGATTTTGTTTGAAGGTATTTATTTGTCTCGGGATATAATCGCATGATAGCAAGGAATATATGTTGAGGTTGAACTTCTCTACTCTCTGTCAGCAGTGCCTCCTCTAATGAGTATGTTAATATGCTTCTTAATGCTGCTAATTTGTAATCAGGAATTGAGTCAGAATTTATTTTAAAATCTTTGCTCATTTCGGAAATGGAGAATTCTAATCCAGATCTTCGGCCTATTTGTTGTACGTCAAAATCATTTTCGATTAGATACTTAAATAGATCGTATGTTTTGAATGTTTTATTTTGTGTAAAGTTGCATATTAATTCTAAAGTCTCATCAGATGCAAAAGATATACAGTTTAAATGAGCATATCTTCCAAATTTAAAACCTGTTACCTTTATTTCATCTATTTCTCTTGAGGTTATCTTCTCTGCTTTAGGAAGTTGTATTGGATGGCTTTTGTCTTTGTAGAAGTCGTGCCATAGTATTATGACGTTAAAAATTGATAGACCAAATAATACACTTATGATTTTTGTTTCAAGAAGGTTGGCTATGAAAGGAATCTGTGCTAATAGACCTAAATACTTAAGTATGAATGCGATAGCAATTAATATCCCAGGAATAATAAAGATATTTGCTACTATTCTTTTAATATCATTGAATTTCTTGTATCTAGGGAAATTCTCTACCAAGGATTTAATCTGAAGCGTGTTGATAGAGAAGAAATGATCTCTCGTTAGAAGAAATAGTGAATCTTCTTCATCTTGAAATATTGGGAATTTCTTTTCTATTAACCCAAATTTGTTTGAGTCTTTTTTGTGATATCCACATAATGTTCTTTGTTGTGTTCCGAAATCTAGTGCCATCTATTTAATTATAGAGATTAATATAAATGTTAATGTCCCAACTGGAAGTATTAGCCATCCAAGAATAATTATTATGTATATAAGCATGGAAATTATATAAATAGAAATGGTGATTGGGAGGAATAATAGCTTTATCAATATACCGAAGAAATAACCAATTAGTGACGCATCTCTTCTCCATGGAAGAAAGAAGTTCTTAAGAAGGAGCAATATTGAAAGTTGGTCATTTAAGACAATTGAGAATCGTTTAAGTTTTCTAAGATGCCACATTGACATTTTTACATACCACCATTTTAGAAAGTCTTGTATGGTATATATAGCTATCATGAGATAGGAGTCAATTTTTGTTTCTGCTAACAACTGTTGTCCAGTATTGTCTGTTACAGTTTTATTTGTATCCATAATTAGGGCAGATAATTATATATCTTTAAGTTTATTTGAATCTGCAAGTAAATTCAAGGTCTAAGCTGTGGTAGAATGTGTTATGAAAACTTTTTTAGCACCAATGGAAGACATTACCGATACTGTTTTTAGGCAGGTTCTTTGTGATATTGGTAGACCAGATATATTCTTTACAGAGTTTATGAATGTTGATGGTTTTTGTTCTGAAGGTAGAGATGCTGTAATTCACAGATTAAAATTTGTAGATAAAGAGAGACCAATTATCATACAGCTTTGGGGGAATACACCAGAGAATTATGCTGAAACAGTTAAATATCTTGTTGAGAATGTTAAACCAGATGGAATAGATATAAATATGGGTTGTTCTGTGAAAGATGTATTAAAAACAGGAGGTGGAGGTGCTTTGATCAAACAGAAGGATTTAGTTAAAGAAATAATAGAGGTGGTAAGAGGAAATATAGGTGACATACCATTAAGTGTGAAAACAAGGTTAGGATATAATTCTGTTGATTATGATTGGATTGAATATCTTCTCTCTTTTAATCTTGCAATGTTAACAATACATGGGAGATTAGTTAAAGAAGGATATAATGTCTCTTGCAGATGGGATGATATTGGGAAGTGTGTAGACATTAAAAATAGTATTTCCCCTACTACATTATTAATAGGTAATGGTGACATTTTTAGTAAAGAACAAGGGGAGGAATATGTAGGTAAGTATAATCTTGATGGGTATATGGTTGGAAGAGGTATATTACAAAACCCTTGGATTTTCTCTGATAAGAATAATGTATCTAAAGAAGAAAGAATCTCTGTATTAAAAAAACACGTTAAATTATATTTAGATACTTGGGGAGGAGAAAAACATTTCTATACACAAAGGAAGTATATAAAGGCATATATTAATGGTTTTGACGGAGCTGTTAAACTTAGAAATGAATTAATGTTAATGGGGGCAGAAGACATATTAGCTTTTTAGAAATTTTCTATTCTTAGTAAGTTATTTTGTATCAACAATTTAAATGCATCTTTTGTTCCTGGAGAAAGTTTTAATGTCCCATTA
>JAQWFF010000043.1 GCA_028704525.1 Candidatus Dojkabacteria bacterium
AATTAGAAAAGAAGATAAAAAGGAAGGAAAAACTATGTTTACAGAAGAAGAATAAGAAAGGGAATGAAATAAGTCAGGAAGATATACGAAAGGTTATATCTAAATGGACAGGTATTCCTATTAATACGTTAGGAAGCAAGGAAATATCCTCACTACTTAAATTAGAAGAAAACTTAGAAAAGAAAGTTATTGGACAAAACGAGGCTTGTAAGGTTGTTTCTTCTGCAATAAAAAGGGCTAGAACAGGGATTTCTGATACAGAAAGGCCTTGGGCATCATTCCTCTTTCTTGGCCCAACGGGTGTAGGGAAAACAGAGCTTGCAAAAGTCCTTACAAAAGAATTATTTGGAGACGAGGATAGATTGATACAGATAGATATGAGTGAAATGATGGAGATGCATAGTGTTTCTAAGTTAATAGGTTCTCCTCCTGGATATATAGGATACCAACAAGGAGGTTGGTTAACAGAGAAAGTTAGAAGACAACCACACTCTGTAATCCTTTTTGATGAGGTAGAGAAAGCGCATATAGATGTTCTTAATGTTCTTCTACAAATACTAGATTACGGTCATCTTACAGATGGGAAGGGCAGAAGAGTTAATTTCAAGAATACAGTTATAATACTAACATCAAATATTGGTGCAGAAGAGATAAGGAAGAGCAAAGTACTTGGATTTGTAGGAAAGGGTGTTAGTTCAAGAAGTGATAAAGAGATAGATGATGCATATACATCAATGAAAAATGATTTGTTGATTGAATTAAAGAATTCCCTTAGACCAGAGCTTCTCAATCGTATAGATGATATTGTTATCTTTAGATCTCTAACAAGAAAGGATGCAAAGAAGATTGTTAAGTTATTAATAGGGGAATTAAATGAGAGGTTGTCAGAAGAAAATGTAACTATCTCTTTTGATAATGATGTTATACTTTCTATTGTTAAAGAAGGGTTTAGTGATGAATACGGAGCAAGACCGCTAAGAAGACTGCTCCAGGATAAGGTTGAGAATATACTCGCAGACTATCTTCTTAAACAAGGTCGTTTAGGAGGGAATTATGAAAAGTTGGAAATTAGATTAGGTATGAAGGATAATAAAATATTTGTTTTAGATAAATAACTATGAAATATATATGTTCTGCTTGTGGTGTCGAATCACTTAAATGGTCAGGGAAATGCTCCTCTTGTGGTCAATGGGGAACACTGGAAGAGATAGAAGAGGTTGAGATAAAGGATGTGAAGAATATAAAACCATCCAAATATAAAAGTATAGGAGAGGATAATAAAGGAGGTACTAATTCTGGAAGAATATCGACTGGTTTTAAAGAGATAGATAGAGTCTTGGGGAAAGGGCTTGTTAAGGGAGAGGTTGTTTTAATGAGTGGGGAACCTGGTGTAGGGAAGTCTACGCTTCTTATGCAAATAGTCTTAAATTTTGTTAAGAAGGGGAAAGTTTTATACGTATGTGGAGAAGAATCGTCTTCTCAGTTGTATTCTAGACTGAATAGACTAACCAATAATAAGTCCTCTAGTAAAGATATATCTAATTTCCTAATAACAGAGGATACTACAGTAGAGAATATAGTTGAGCTTATAAAACAGGACAACTTCTCTTTGGTAGTTGTTGATTCTATCCAAAGTATGTCTTCTATAGCTTCAAAGAGCTATCCTGGGAGTATTAGTCAGGTTAGAATATCGGGTGCACTCTTAACAAGAGTATCCAAAGTTACAGGTATACCAATGTTTATAGTCGGTCAGATAAATAAGGGCGGGGATATAGCTGGTCCTAAGGTTCTGGAGCATATAGTAGATTGTGTTTTATATATTGAGGGAGATCAGTTCAATCAGTATAGGATATTGCGAGGTATTAAAAATAGATTTGGTTCTACAAATGAGATAGGGGTTTTGGAAATGAGGGGAGATGGTTTGAAAGAGGTTGGAAACCCATCGTTACTTTTTTTAGAGACAGATCTTAAATCGTCAGGTAGTGCTATTAGTGCTGTACTACAAGGTTCTAGAGTCGTATTTGTTGAAGTACAGGCGCTTGTGGTTCAAAGAGAGGGAGAGGCAGGACCACTTAGAAGGGTCGCAAATGGTATAAAAAAACCGAGATTGGATATGTTATGTGCAGTCATGTCTAGAAAAGGTGGTGTGTTTCTTGGAGATAAAGATGTGTTTGTAAATATAGTGGGGGGTCTTAATGTGAATGACCCTGCAATAGATCTGGCCGTATGTGCAGCTATAAAATCTTCTGTGAAGGAAACAATTATGGAAAATGATACCATCTATTTTGGAGAAGTTGGTCTTACAGGTGAGGTTAGGGGGACTTGGGGATTTGATTCTATTGTAGATGAAGCGAAGAGATCTGGTTATAAAAAGATAATAGTTGGCAGAGCAAAGATTGGTAAAAATAGTGACCTAGTAATTAAGAAAATCTCAAGAGTAAAAGATTTGTAACATTGCGCGATACTGTGTGGACCTTATTCTTTTTGTCCTGAATCCACAATTATCGTAACATATTTTCATATGCAAAATAATCGTAACATCTGTGATATGAAGTTTCTAGGAACCCTTTGGCAGTAATAGAAGGGAGTACTTATCCAGAATTGTGGTTAGATAATATAGGGTTGACAACTACCTACCTATGAGGTATACTAAATTGTTCTTTCAAATGTCTATGTGTATATCTTAGCTTTTTCCCTTTGTCTGGGGTGTCACAAGCACATCTGGGCAATAGGAAAAGGCTAAGATGCATAGATTTTGATAAAGAAAAAGAGAAGGGTAAGCATAATATGCTTCTCGATATTTTTTTCTTAATTCTTAGGAAAAAGAAACCGGGGTCGGTTGGGGCAGTACCGATCCCTTCTTTTTATTCCCATTTGTGTTTTTAGTATTTGACATATTTTTAACATTTCAATATACTAAAAATATCAACTGGGTTTGATGCCCATACTTTATATATTTCCCTGTTAAAATGGTTAAAAAACACAAAACAATTCGAGAGTATGAACAAATGACTCTTGCACAGCTTCGAGATGAAGCAAAAAGTCTTAAAATGGAAGACTTTATGGAGTTCCAAAAGAGAGAATTAATTATTGAAATATTGAAAAAAGAAACAGAAGATGAGGGATATGTGTTTGTTGATGGAATACTTGAGGTAATGAAAGATGAGTCTCATGGATTACTTAGAACAGATGGATTGCTTCCTGGTGATAATGATGTATATATCTCTGGTTCTCAGATTAAGAAATTTAGTTTAAGAACAGGAGATGAGGTTTCAGGGCCTGCTAGATTACCGAAGGATAAAGAGAAATACCTAAGTTTGCTTAGAGTAGATACTGTGTATGGGAAACCGGCAGCAGAAGCGGCAAATAGACCAATGTTTAGAAAGTTAACTCCTATATTCCCAAACAAACAGATTAAATTAGAGACAGAACAGGATGTAATTTCTACAAGAATGATTGATTTGCTTGCACCAATTGGTTTTGGTCAAAGATCTATGGTTGTATCTCCTCCAAAGGCGGGGAAAACATTCTTGCTTAAAGATATCGCTAGTGGTGTAGCACAGAATCATCCTAAAGCAAAATTAATGGTTGTATTGGTTGGTGAGAGACCAGAAGAGGTTACAGATATGAAGAGATTTGTAAAAGGAGAGGTATATGCATCTAACTTCGATGAACTTCCAGAGCAGAACTGTAGAATAGCTGAAATGGCACTACAAAAAGCAATGAGGATGGTTGAATGGGGTGAGGATGTTATTATATTAATGGATAGTATAACCAGACTCGCAAGGGCATACAATATAACTATGCCAACATCAGGGAAAACACTCTCTGGTGGTTTTGACCCAGTAGCACTATATCCACCAAAGAGGTTCTTTGGTGCAGCTAGGAACTTTGAAGAAAGGGGTAGTTTAACTATAATTGCAACTGCACTTGTAGAAACTGGTAGTAGAATGGATGATTTGGTATATGAAGAATTTAAGGGTACTGGTAATATGGAACTTCACTTAGATAGAAATCTGGCAAACAGGAGAATATATCCAGCAATAGATGTTGTAAACTCTGGTACTAGAAATGAAGAGTTCCTTCTTGGCAAAGAGGTATTAAATCAATCATGGAGGATTAGAAGAATGTTAGAGGCATTGGACTCCAATGAAAGTCCTACACAGGTTGTCGTAGATAGGCTTAGAAAGACTAAATCTAATGAAGAATTCTTGGCAACCCTACATGAAGCCTAAAAATTGGTATAATAATAAATTGATTATTGTTATACCTATACTTTATGGAAGATAACGAGATTGATCAAAATAAAAATATATCTGGATTAAGCTTCAAGCACTTATTATCTAGTGAGAATATCCCCGAAAACGAGAGTGGAGAAGAGGGGTATCTTTTTTTGGATGATGATATAGAGAAGAAGACTGTATTTAGCAAATTTAAAGAGAGGGTTCATAAATTTTTTAGGAAGAGTAGAGGAAAGAAAAATCTCTTTTCCTTTTTGATATCCTTTATAACATACCTATACTCTAGGGCTAGAATTATCTGGATTCTTTCATCCGTGTTAATAGATTTAATAGTAAGTGGTTTGGATTTCTTTAAGGAAAAATTTGTAAAAAGAATGTTCTGGGGAAGAGGTGGATTCTTGAAATCAACGCTACAAATACTATTTGTAATAGTAGTAGTTATATTAACTGTATCATACATATATAGAAAACCTGTAGTTATAGAGGCAAGTAGTGACACATTAGATAGCATAGGAGTAGCAGAAACTGATGTGTTAGTAATGAATGCAACAGTTAATACATTAATACCTAAGGAAAGAGAAAGGAGATATGTAGAAACATATACTGTAAAAGGTGGTGACTCATTAAGTAAAATTGCATCAAGTTATGATATTAAAGTTGAAACACTTCTTTGGGCTAATAATCTAAACTCAAAGAGTATTATAAAACCGGGAATGGTCCTACAAGTGCCCCCTATGGATGGGGTATTGGTTAAAATAAAAAAGGGAGATACTGTAGAATCTTTGGCCAAAAAATACTCTGCAAGAACAGCTGATATAGTAGATCACAACTGGTTAGAAAAACCATATACATTAGCAGTTGGAGATACCATCTTTATTCCAGATGGAGAACCACCTGTTGTCAAACCAACATATGCATCGAGTCCATCGTCTTTCTATAAAAGCTCGAGTGTCTCATATAACAGTG
>JAQWFF010000044.1 GCA_028704525.1 Candidatus Dojkabacteria bacterium
TTGCTGCATCTTCTTGATCTATGTTTTGAATATACCTTAAACGAAGGGTTTCTAAATCCTCATCTGTTATACTCACCTCGCTAAGTTCCCTAAGAGGAATACCTCTTGGTTTAAAATAAGTTTCTCTGAAAGAGAAGCCTAATCTTCTTCGACATCTTGGTCTCATATTTTTATATTATAAACAAAATTTGCCTTTTAATGGTGTATTACACTTTGGACATAGCTTGTTAGTACAAGGAATAGCTCTTGTATGAGGCTCTTTATATCCACATTTTGGACATACGCACTCACCAGTACCACCCTGCCTTCTACCAGCTTTCCATCCTGTTAGGGGGCCTTTTCCCATAGGACCAGTTCCATCTCTGTTTGGCATAGAAATATATTTAATAACTTAATGGGTATATACCCATTACCATATTATACAAAAACATCTCTTATGTCAAATAATATATTAAATGGGAAATCGGGGTGACTCGACTTGAACGAGCGACCTCACGCACCCCATGCGTGCATTCTAGCCATCTGAACTACACCCCGATATCTATATTATATCTCTTAAGATTATCTTTAAGAAGTTTTATATCTTCATATTGTATTGTATTGAAACCATATTTTTTTGCTTCTTTTATATTCTCTGCTTTATCATCTATAAATATCGTATCTTTAGGTTCTATATCTGTTTCTTCAAAAAGAATTTTAAAAGACTCCTCATCTGGTTTATGACAATTACAATCTATTGTTGTTATATGTATAAGAAATAGGTCTAGAAATTGTGTTTGCTTATCATTAAAAGCAAGGAATTCTTTCGAAGAGTTTGTAAAAAGATATAGCTTAAATTTGTTTTTTAGTATTTTAACAATCTCTAGAACATCTTTATTTATTTCGTGCTTAGAGGAATCGTATAAAACATCATAAAAATCGAATACTATTCCTTTCACTATCATACTAAAGATCTATTTCAAGTATTACTTGGTTAGGACTTGTTGTAGCACTTAATTTGAAAGGTCTTTGAGAAGTTAATCCCTGAAAGCTATATACACTTGAATCAACTGATTTTACTGCATCAAGTGTTAAACTCCCTGGTAAACTCTTCCCTTGGACAGCAGCAAGCACTTTGTCTACACTCAGACTCTCAAATGTTACAACTAAAACATTTCCATCATAACCCGCATTAACAGATGGTATTGGATTATCACCTGTAGCACTAACTGTCCACGCAAACTTTAAAACTCCACCAGAGGTACTGTATGAATATGATTTGACCGTTGCAGTATTGGTTTTTGTAACTCCTGATATCTCTTGTAACTCTGTAGAGAATTCTGTACTCCCAAGATCTATTTCAGATTCAACTTCTCCTGGATATTTAACATCCAAAACCACCTTTAATCGTCCATCGCCACTTACAAGATGAAGTTTAAATATTGTAGATTGTGACAAACCAACTTCATACGCCTCCTTATTTGTATCTCCAGTTACAGCATGATACAACCTTATTATTCCCTCTTCATTTATACTCCTTTCTTTCTGGTATCCTATTCCACTATTGTCATCTTCTATTCCATTTAGCTCCACTCTTATAACCCCTTTATCTGCAAGATATTCGGCTGTAACATATGGATCATTATCTCCAAATCCCGTTAAGTTAAATTCAAATGAATGATATCCTGTATTAGACTCATCTAATATTGATGCAAGAGTAAATAGGTCATCTGAGGCTGATCCTATGACCTGATCTTTATTTGAGAATCCCGTAAAATCACCTTCCCCTATTTCTTCTTCCACTTCCTCTTCTTCCTCTGGCTCCTCCTCTTCCTCAACTATTTCTGTATCATTATCTTCGGGCTCTACCTCTACTGGTTTTTTAAGGATAAAATATAATCCTACACCAACAGAGACTAGAACTAAGAGAATGATAATTAAGAGTGTTCCTTTTTTCATCTTAATATTTTTTTAATTTATATTTATCTATAATAACACTTTTTTAATATTGTTTTAAATAAATTTGAGTTGTGATACTATGGTGTATAATTAAACAGCTGCCAAGTATGCCAAAAGAAATAAATATATCAGACAAAGGGAAACCTACAGAAGAAATTAAGACTGAGACACTAATTGTAGAGCAACCTTCTATTAATCCCAAGAAACCAGATAAAGAGATAATTAAAAATAAACCTCCTAAAGTTACCAAACCAATTAATAAAAATTTCTTAATATTTGGGATTGTTGCATTTCTTGTTGTTTCTGGTATAGCCCTATTCTTTTATTTTGGCATCTACAAGGTCAGACCTATATCTCCTGAAAGTGTAGTACCTTTTTCTGAAGATTTTGTATCTTCTGTAAAAGGATCTCAAAAATACTCTACTATTCTTAAGGTTTTAGATAATCCATCTGAACCTAGAACAGAGGTCAGTCCTCTAAACGGCCTCCTCTTTACAAAAAAAGAAATGGCAGAGATGTTAAAAAGAAGACCTGTTGCGGTTATGAGTAGTAATCATGTGGATGCAAGACCTCTCTCCGGATTGAGTAGTTCAGATATTGTGATAGAAGCGAATGTTGAAGGAGGTATTACAAGACATATGGCTATATATTGGAGCGAGGCCCCTGAGAGAGTTGGTTCCGTAAGGAGTGTTAGACAATACTACTTAGAATGGGCAAGTGAATATAGTCCTCTATTTATAAGGGTAGGATGTGCTTCCTCTACAGATTCTAGGATAAATGCTTGTGGGAATATACGACTTTATGACAATGTAAAAGATATTGATATATTCTGGAGATGGAATGATGGAAGAAGATATGCCCCTCACAATGCATATAGTTCTGTAACTTCAGCATGGGAGAAAGCTGAAAAATATAATTGGGATTCATTCCCAGATGTAAAAAGTTGGTCTTTCAAAAGAGACGCTGATTTAGATCAAAGAGGAGAGAACATGGTTGCTCAAGTTACCTTTCATACAGCATTAAGAAATAGCGGTGATTACGATGTACTTTGGACATATGATAAAACGACAAATACATACTTTAGAAAAGTTGGAGGACAAGTTGATATAGACCAGGAGACAAACAAACAATTAACAGCAAAGAATATAGTTATACAAAACGTTAAGATGGTTTACTCCGGAGACAGTAAAGGTCATATGATAATAACAACGATTGGACAAGGAGATGCAAAATTCCTATTTGATGGGAAGATTACAGAAGGCACTTGGAAGAAAGATTCTAGAAACAGTAGAACCATGTATTATGATTCCTCTGGCAAAGAGATCCAATTTAATAGAGGACGCATTTGGATAGAGATGGTTTCCCTTTCTTACGGTAAATTTGCTATAATTGAGTAATAATATTAAGCAGGTTGGGGAACTATGCTAAAGAATCTTTTTATATCTAAAGTTAGAGTTAAGATATTGGAGCAGTATATGCTCAATTTTAACGCTTCTTTTCATGTTAGAGGGTTAGTTAGAGTCCTTAAGGAAGAAATAAATGCTGTAAGAAGAGAACTATTAAATCTTCAAGATGCAGGTATCTTAAAATCCAAAAAGGAAGGGAACAAATTAGTATACAAATTAGATAAGACTTGCCAAATACTCTGGGAGTTAAGGTCTATGTTCTACAAAGAATCTAAAATAGGGACCAGAATTCTACAAACTGTTTCTACAATGGAAGGACTACAATTAATAGTCCTGACAGGAAGCTTCATTAAAGAAAAGTATGAAAATCCTACAGATGTAGACTTCCTATTTATAGGTGATATGAATATAAAAGAACTGTCAAATACAATATCCTCTCTAGAAAAAGAGCTCGGGAGACAAATTAGATTTAGCGCAATAAAGAAAGAAGATTTTAACTTTGCTAGAAAAAAGAACGAACCATTCTTGATGAATATCTTAGAAAACGATAAGATAATCCTGTTTGGACAGATATCTGATTTACTCTAGTAATGAAATTAAAACTCAAGATAAATATTAAATCACTTGTTAATTACATTTTTGTAATCCTTATATCTTCTGGTTTTATAGCATCTATATTAATAGCACTTCCTTTAACAGAAACATTCCTAAATAAAACACCATACGATCTATATACCAAAGATTATTTATATTGGTCAAAAGAATATACATTAGAAATTGATAGTGAGAATCCAAAAGAGATAGAAAATGTACGTAATATTATATTTAAAAGATTAGATAGATTTGAAGTCGAAGATATATCTATAACAAAGTTAGACAAAGGACTTAAAGTCAAAATAACAACATCAAAAAACAAAGAGGTTGTAGAAGAATTGATAAAGAATAGATTCTACAGTCAGATAGTAACTAGAAAAGAAGATGTGGATTTTGAAAATGAGGAAGATCAATATGCATATCTTCTGGCTACGAATTACAATGCAACCAATTGGGACAGAAGTGATTTTAGGAATGTATATCTTACGCAATTAAAGGCATCTACAGGAGAATATTCATACTTTGCAATATTTAAACTATGGCCTAACAAATTAAAAGAATTTAATAAATTTCTCTCTGAATACAAGGGCCAATATATAGGAGTTAGTATAGACGGATTAGTAACACCATACTTTGTTTCTGAGCAAGAAACAGAGAACATATTCGCAATACCAATATCCACGGATGATGAAACACAAATTAAAGCGATTAGCATTTTATACAACTCAGGGACAATAAATAGCACTTTCACAGTATCCTCTGAAACTGATATCCCTGTTGTAAATCCTAAAATAAATTATATTGCTATATCAATCTTAATATTTCTAGGATTGGTACTTACATATGGTTATCTTCTTATATCTAAAAATGCACCGAGAGATATTTTAATAAAATCACTTCTTACAACAGTTCTAACTATGTCTATATATTTATCTATATTAAAACTATCACAACTTCCAGTTGATTTATTTATCCTCCCGATAGAAGCCATATTAACAATGATTTTGATAAGAGTGATATCTGAAAATAAAGATTCTACAATATACATAGAATCTATCCTTCTAGTTGTACTTGGGCTAACAACATTTTTAGGGACAGGATTTATAGCAATTATAGCAAGAGATCTTCTTGTACTACTTGCTTTCGCAAAAATACTTCTTGTTATATCAGGATGGTATATTAAAAAATTAATAAATATTTAAATATGGATATATTTACAAACCTTTGGAACAATTGGAGTAACTATGAGAAGATAA
>JAQWFF010000045.1 GCA_028704525.1 Candidatus Dojkabacteria bacterium
GATATGTAAATTTGTCTGTGGGTATTCCTGATACAGAAAGAGCAGAGATAACGGCACTAGGTCCTGGTATAGGTATAACTTCATACTCTCTATCCCTTAGCTCTCTAACCAATTTAAAACCCGGATCAGATATCAATGGTGTACCACTATCACTAACCAATGCCAAATCAAAACCCATATTTAACTTCTCATATATCTTTTCTAACATCCTGTCATGATTTTGGTCTCTGTATGATATTAGTTGTGTTTTAATATCATACCTATTAAGAAGCTTAACTGTTTCTCTTGTATCTTCTGCAAGAATAAAGGCAACCTTATTTAGTATTTCAATTGCTCTGTAAGTTACATCTCCCAAATTTCCAATTGGTGTTGCAACTATATATAGTTTTCCTTTATTCATTTATCATCATATTACCAATATTATCTGTGCTAATTATACTCTTTATTACATCATTATTGATACTGTCTGATTTGATAGAGTTATCTAATGTAAACTTGCCTATCCTTGTTCTTCTAAGAGACTGGGCTGTAGCGTATGTACCAATCCCAATACCCAAATCATTTATCAATGTCCTAACATATGTTCCCGATGAGCATACAATTCTAAAAGATGCATTTGGCCAATTAAAATTAATTACCTCAAAGACCTTCACTTGTATTTCTTTGGGCTTAAGTGATATATCTTTCCCCTCTCTTGCAAGGTCGTATGCTCTTTGTCCACATACCTTCTTTGCAGAGTATAGTGGGGGTACTTGTGATATGTTTCCTAACAAATTTTCATTTATATATTCCTGTACATCTTCTTTTGAAGCAGTTTTATCACTTTGGGATATTGTCTTCCCTGTAATATCCTGTGTATCAGTCATATATCCAAACTTTGCTTGTACTATATACTCTTTTTCTAATGTATGTATCTTTTCCATTAGCTTTGTACATCTACCAAGCAGTACGAGAAGGACCCCTGTTGCAAATGGGTCTAATGTCCCTCCATGACCAATTTTCTGTTCTTTTGGGAGAACTTGTTTTAATTTTCTAATAACATCATATGATGTAATACCTTCCTCCTTGTCTATTATTAAAATTCCATCTATCATATATTAAGAATATATATTAATTAGATAATGATATCACAATGTTAAATGGTATATCTCTTGGCATAATTATAGTTATAGTTCTTCTTATAGCTTCTTTTATCCTTTCTCTTTTAATTAATCTTCTTCTTGTTCCAATTATAAAGACTCCTAAAGAGGTTATAGATGAAATACTTCAGTTGATGGATTTAAAGAAGGAAGATACAATTGTTGACTTAGGAAGTGGTGATGGAAGATTGCTACTTAAAGCACATGAACAGAGTAGGTGTAGGTGTATTGGTTATGATATATCTCCAATTATGTTAATAATTGCTAATACAAAAAGAATTGTTAAATTCCCATTTACAAAAGATATAATATTTGAACCAAAGGATGTGTTTCAGGTTGATTTATCAGGTGTATCAAAAATATACTGTTACCTAGATCAAAAGAGTATGGATATATTAAAGAGGAAATTAGAAAAATTTGTAGAAGATGGTGGAGAAGTATATAGCTATGGATATGGAATAAAGGATATAAAGAATGAAAAGAGGGTTGTATTAAAGAATAAAAAAGAATTGTATATATACAAAAGAAGGTAGGGGATCACCAATGAATAATACATATAAGGTAACCCCCTACAAAGGAATTAGGTCTTCTTCCCAAGAAGAATATAAACAAGGATAAAAAATAGTATCCCCCAAAAGGCAGATATCACAACCACAATTGACGTTGTTTCTTTGAAATCTGGGAAGAAAAACACCAAAATATTGGGAAACATTGTAACAAAAAAAGCTACAATGCCCAAGAAAAACGATAAAAATAGTCTTTTCGGATTTTTCATTTCTTCTCCTTTCTATACACTATTTTTTGAAAATACAATTATTAAGAACATTCCTATCAAAAACCCAATCTCTAAAAAATTCAATAGAGCTGTTTTTGCTTCTCTCGGTAAATGGAACAGGTCCACTGCATTCATAAAAATAACAAGACCTAAAATCCATAATCGAAAGGTTTCAATATTCTCTACTGGCATATCCATTACAAATATGCACATTCCAACAACTGATAGAATATTGAACAACATATGCCTTGGTTTATAGATTTTCCAGGCTTGCTTTATCTCTAAACCAAAAAATATCGCTGTTAACACAGCGAGAGGACTAGTAATAATTGAAAACATTTCTTTCTCCTTTTTCTATTTTTATTTTCCTAATTCCTTTTTTAAAGAACAAAACTATTATACTATAAGTCTATTCTTGTAACAATCAATACTAATACAAGGTATATAATATGGTATGAATATACACGAACCACTGGCATCAAGATACAGACCTAAAACATTAGAGGACTTCATTGGACAAGAACATCTAATAGGAGAAAATGGTCCAATAAGAAAGTTTCTTAAAAGTGAAAATATACCCTCTATGATATTCTGGGGACCACCTGGAACAGGGAAAACAACTCTCGCATATATAATATCCCAAAACCTATACTACGATTTTCATAAACTCCAAGCAGTTACATCAGGAAAAGACGCTCTTAGAAAGATAATTAAAATTGCAATGAATAATCAAAGATATGGAAGAAAGACAATACTCTTTCTAGATGAGATACACAGATGGAATAAAGCACAACAAGATGCTCTCCTCCCATATGTAGAGAAAGGATTAATAATACTAATTGGTGCAACTACAGAAAATCCATCGTTCACAATAATCAGTGCTCTTCTCTCTCGTACAAAAGTATTCGTATTTAAACAACAGACAGAAGAAGATATATACAAACTCCTAAAGAAAATATCAAAACAGGAATACAAAGATATAAAGGTCAAAAAAAAGATACTGGAATTAATGAGTACTCTCTCAAATGGAGATATCCGATCTGGTTTAAACATATTAGAAATGTCCGCTACACTTGCACACGAAGAAAAGAGTGAGGAGATAACTGAGGATATTGTAAAGAATACAATACAAAAACCCGTGTACTACGACAGGAATGGAGAGGAACATTTTAATATAATATCCGCAATACACAAATCAATGCGCTCATCAAATCCAGATGCAGCAGCATACTGGGTTGGAAGGATGTTAAGTGGTGGAGAAGATCCTTTATATGTAGCTAGAAGACTGCTTCGATTTGCAAGTGAAGATGTTGGGAATTCAGACCCACAAGCTGTAATACTTGCAAATAGTGTATATGAAGCATGTCAAAAACTTGGTATGCCAGAATGTGAAGTATTCTTAATTCAACTTGCAATATATCTTTCAAATGCACCAAAAGATAATCATGCATATATGGTAGAGCTTGCGGTAAAGAAGGATATAGAAGAGTATGGAAATCTCCCAGTACCAATGAATATTCGGAATGCTCCAACAGAGCTTATGAAAAACCTAGGATATGGAAAAGGATATGAATATGACCATGACCTACCAGATAAAAAATCAAAACAACAGTGTATGCCAGATAAATTAAAAAACAGGAAATACTAACTACTTAAAATTTAAAGTATGATATATAATAGTTCATATGGAAATAAAAACTGATTCAGAAATAATCGAACGTATTTTAAACAAAGGAGTAGAACAGATTCTTCCTTCTAAAGAAGCACTAAAAGAAAAGCTACTCTCCGGACAAAGACTAAATGTATATCAAGGATTCGACCCTACAGCAGACACACTACACATTGGTCACTCAGTAGGCATGAGAAAACTTGAGGATTTTAGAAAACTTGGTCATCATGTAACATTTTTAATAGGTGATTTCACAGCAAGGATAGGAGACCCTTCAGATAAAACTTCTGCTAGACAGGTGCTAACAAAAGAACAAGTAGAACATAATATGCAAAAGTATGTAGAACAGGCAAACCATGTAATAGATATATATAACAAAGAAAATCCAGTAGAGATAAAATATAACAGTGAATGGCATGACAAATTAAATTTTGGAGATATAATCGGACTAGGTGCAGAATTCACAGTTCAACAAATGTTAAAAAGAGAAATGTTCCAAAAAAGACTTGAAGAAGGAAAACCTATATATATAAACGAATTTATGTACCCAATAATGCAAGGATATGATGCGGTAATGATGGAAACTGACGTAGAGGTTGGAGGCAATGACCAACTGTTTAATATGCTTGCTGGAAGAGATATGGTATTTAATCATCTTGGAAAAGAAAAATTTGTTCTTGCAGGAAAACTACTAGAAAGCAATGATGGAGAGAAGATGGGAAAAACAACTGGCAATATGATTCGACTGGATGAGAAACCAGAAGATATATATGGAAAGGTTATGTCCTTTACAGATGATTTAATACTAACTGGATTTGAGATATTAACATCCTCCACACTACAAGAGCTAGAAACATACAAAAAAAGATTAGAAGATGGTGAAAACCCTATGATTCTTAAAAAAGAACTAGCATTCAGAGTAACAGAAGAACTCACATCCAAAGAGGACGCTATAAAGGGTCAGAATTTTTTTGAAAATGTATTTCAAAAAAGCACAGATGATGAAAATATTAAGACAGTAGATATAAATAACAAAGAAAATAAACTATTAGAGTTACTTGTTGAATGTAATCTCGCAAATAGCAAATCAGAAGCAAGAAGATTGATAGAGCAAAGCGCTGTATCAATAGATGGAGAAAAACAAACAAAATGGGATATGGTTGTATCCTTGCCAGATAACAAACCATTAACTATAAAGGCAGGAAAGAAACTTTGTAAGGTTCAACACAAGAATTAGATTCAATAATAGATTAAATACATATATCTTTTACAGTGTAGATGGACTTTGAAAAGTTAAAAAATAAAATTATTGAGAACTCTCCCAAAGCATTTGTAGATGGTATATCTAAAGCCATAGATTTTGCCATCAATGCACATAGTGGAGAAAGAAGACTTTCAAATGAAGATTTTGTAATACATCCACTTAACACAGCATTAATAACTGCACAAATGGGCTGTGATACAAGCACAATAATTGCATCAATTCTTCATAGTCTCGCAGGCAAAGAGAAAGAAATGAATGAGATTAAATCTATATTTGGAGACGATATATATAATTTAATCCTAGAAACAAAAAAAATCCAAAAAGCAACAAAGAATATTGAG
>JAQWFF010000046.1 GCA_028704525.1 Candidatus Dojkabacteria bacterium
TTAGAAGCTTTTTTATAATTTTGCTTTTAAACTTTTCTCTATCATTATTATGCTCAAATTCTTCTTTATACGTTGTTATAAAAACAAGTTCATATTGACCACTCAGATTTGAAAAAACTTTAAATATCTCAGGTATCAACTCCTGCTCTCTTAAAAGAGGAATTAATATGAAATATTTACGAAAAGAAGATTTGTGCGAAAAACTTAAAGTCTCTTTATATTTCTTTTTTAATATTTTTACGGATTTTAGAATAGAGAGATTTGAGACAAAACTTCTTAAAAATCCATACACTAAAAAAATTGTATAAAGAGTATACATTACAATGTCAATTATACTACAGGTTAAAAGGGATTTCTACAGGTAAGACTGCTGCCAACGCATTTATATCACTAAAAGAGAGGATTTCTACTTCTTTGATATTACCTCTTCTAATATGTCCTTTGTAAAGAAGTTTCTAAATCTTTATCTTTTCTGGTATTTTCTTACCATTGATTGTAATTAAAATTCATTAATACCTTTTCTATATTACTTTCTCCCCAGTTCTTTTCTATACAAGATAAAGAATAGTGTGTTAATACTCTATTCCCAATTATCAAAATAATTAGTATTAAGATTATCACTATTATCTTTATCTTATTTTTCTTAAAGAAGGCTTTTAAATCAATAAAGGGTTTACTCTTATCTCTATACTTAATCATAAGGTATAGACCTATTCCTAGGAGTATTGGAGGAGCAGAGAAGAAAATAATAGCAATAAGATATGTACGTAGTTCTTCAGATATTCCTAAACTAGGGAGAGACCATTGAGGATAACAGAGTTCTAATACTTCCTCTACTTTGGATATTATCAAAGTAAGGATGATAAGAAAGATATTATAAAAAGGAATAGAGAATAGTATTTTTCCTATTTTATATTTATTCATTTATATAATATATAAGAGATTAGTATAGAATGTAAAGGTGATATAATGTACTAATAACTTTACATTAATTACTATGTCAGAAATAAAACTTTTCAATATATCTAATAGAAGTAAAGGAACACAAATAAAGGCGAAAAGTTTAAAATTTGAGAAAGAAATTCAAGAGATAGTAGAAAAGAACCTAGAAGATCTCTTTGGTATTAGACTATTAGCATCAGAATATATTATCGATGGAGGAAGAGTTGATACACTAGGATTAGATGAAAATGATTGTCCTGTTATTATTGAATACAAACTAGATTCCAATTCTAATGTAATAAATCAAGGACTATACTATTTAGATTGGTTTATGGAACATAAGGCTGACTTCGATATTCTTTGTAGAGAGAAATTAGGTGGTAAGATAGATATTGATTGGAATAATCCTAGACTAATATGCATAGCTACAGATTTTAATAAATACGATGATAATGCTATTAAACAGATTAATAGGAATATTGAATTAATTAGATATACTCTTTTTGAGAATGATTATCTAATGATACAGTTAGCTTCTGCTGTAGGAGAGAAAAAGAAAAGTATATATACAGGAAAAGACAAATATACTAAGGATAGAATTAAATATCAGATTGGGAAAGCGAATAAAGAGGTTGTGGAATATTTAGAAGAATTAGATGAATATATACTTGAATTAGGAGATGATATACAGAAGAAAGAATTAAAGAATTATTGGGCTTACAAAACAATTAGAAATATTGTATGTGTCCTTTTAGGTAATAAAGAGACACTAAATGTATACCTTGCTATTGATTATGAGAAAATTAAAAATCCTAGATCTAATGTAAGGGATGTTAAAGATACAGGACATTGGGGTACAGGTGATACAGTAGTATATATTAGTGATGAGGAAGAGTTAGAGTATGCTAAGGAATTGGTAAAGAAGGCTTATAAGGGAGAATAGTCCTTCTCTTGATCTCTAATCTACATCGTAAAAATAAGTTCATACTTTCTTAATATTTCGCTGGTATAATTATTAGGTATGAAATACTTCTCTTCTAAAAACTTTACTCTGTACAAAGATGATTCCCTTGTTCTCCTTAAAAAATTTCCTAGTGATAAATTTGATCTGATATTTGCAGATCCTCCATATTTTCTTTCTAACGGCACGTTTTCCTGTCAAAATGGGAAAATGGTTGATGTTAAAAAGGGAGATTGGGATATGTCTAACTCATTGGATGAGACTTATCAATTTCATAAAACCTGGTTAAAAGAGTGCAAAAGGATATTAAAACCAAATGGAACGATATGGGTAAGCGGAACATACCATTCAATATACCAATGTGGGATATTAATGCAAGAATTAGAGTATAGGATATTAAATGATATCGCATGGTTTAAACCAAATGCTTCCCCTAACTTAAGTTGTAGATTCTTTACAGCAAGCCATGAGACACTAATATGGGCAAGAAAAGAACAAAAGAAACCACATATCTTTAACTACAATAAGATGAAAGAAGGAAAATGGGAAGGAGATAGTCTAAAAAAACCTAATAAACAGATGAGAAGTGTATGGGAAATTAAAACAACACCACAATCTGAGAAGATATTCGGTAAACACCCTACTCAGAAGCCGAAGGAGTTACTAAAAAGAATTATCCTTGCGAGTACTAACAAAGGTGATTTGATATTAGATCCCTTTACTGGTAGTTCCACTACAGGTCTTGTTGCTGTAGAATATGATAGAAAGTTCATAGGGATTGACAAAGAAAAAGAGTATCTAGATTTGTCAATACAAAGATACAAAAACATTTAAAATTATTATTAGAAGAATGAGTTCAAAAGATATAGCTTGGGAGAAGATATTTGCCGATTACAATATTAGTAATCACGATTTTAGCAAAGAGCCATTCCCTATCTCAGCAGTAGAGATTAAAAAAAGTTGCAAAGATTTTGTTGAAAAAGGAATTACAGAACCAAGGATACTCTGTAAACAAGATACTAGGGAAGGAAGACCTCAAATATTTAAAGATAACGGATTATTTATCCTACCAGTTAAGAACAAGCATTATGTCATATTGAGGGGGGAAGGATATGTAGATATCCCAGACATTACTACAGAACCTAAAGTACATAAGACTATTTTAGATTTCAACCTAGAAACAACAGAAATTGGAAATTCAGAAATGCAACACCTAGACTTTGCCTATGCCTCAAGTATAATCAGAACATTTACAGAAGATCCTTCTCTCGTTTTAACAATAAGAGGAAGAAAATATACTCCAGAATTTTCCTTTAAAGTAGGAAACTATGAAATAACTACAAAAAGTGTTCAAACAGAAGTAGATGCTGGTTATGAAGGTCGGAATTCAGTAGTGCTTGTAGAGGCAAAGAATTCAAGTACAAGTAACGAAATAATTCGTCAACTTTATTATCCTTATAGACAATGGCAGGAACATACACAGAAAAAAGTAACCACGCTTTTTTTTGAAAGGAGGAGAGATATGTACTATTTATGGCAATTTGGATTTGAGGATATGAACGACTACAACAGTATAAAACTCATTAGATCTGACAGGTATAAACTATTATGATCCAAGCGAAACCGTTTCTAAAATGGGCGGGAGGTAAAAGACAATTACTTAATAAAATAGAAAGCATCCTTCCTTGTGATGTTTTGAAAACGAAAGAAATTGATTTGTACATAGAACCATTTGTAGGAGGAGGAGCTCTACTATTTCACCTTCTCTCTAATTACTCTGTAAGCAAAAGTATTATTAATGATATTAATCCCGACCTAATTCTTTCATATAAAGTAATCAAACTATTTCCTCATGAGTTAATTAAAAAACTGAAAAGAATAGAAGATGACTATTTACCTCTTGCTTATGAGCAAAGAAAAGAATATTTTTATAATAATCTTAGAGAAGCATATAACAAACTAGATGTTGACTACAAAGCTGTTGATAGCAAAACTTCTGTTGAGAAAGTTGCATTAATGATTGCCTTAAATAAGACCTGTTTTAATGGACTATATAGAGAAAATAGTAAAGGGGAATTTAATGTCCCATTTGGGAAATATGCGAATCCCAAAATACTTGATGAAGATAATCTTTTAAATGCAAGTAAGCTTCTCCAGGGCACAGAAATACTTTGTGGTAATTATAGCTCTATCTCTATACCACAAGACAGCAAAGTATTTATATACTTTGATCCTCCGTATAGACCATTAACTGATTCAGGTTTTACAAAATACACTAAAGAAGATTTTAATGATGAAGATCAGAAACAATTAGCAAAATATATTCAAAGAATACACAAAGAGAAACATCATTTCCTCTTGAGTAACTCAGACACAGAAGACAATTTCTTTGATAACTTATATAAGGGATTTGATATACAGAGAGTACTCGCAAAGAGATACATAAATTCAAATGCTAATGGAAGAGGAGAAATTAATGAATTGTTAATAAAGAACTATTAATCTGTGCGAGAAAGATATTCAGGAACCTATACACAACCTTATTACAAAATCATCACAATTTCCTCTCCCCTAACCTATACACAAACTTGTTACAAAATTATTACAAAATAGAAAAAATATTTAACGATACACAAATACCACTAGTTAGAACTAAGTATCTATAAACCTTCTCTCAATATCAGTAACTTTTGAGGAATCTAATATCCTCCACAGACACATAAGGAGTCTGTACCCTAACCATCTCTCTAGTACTCATCTCTTTATATATCATATCTCCATGACCCTCTAATAACTCTGCACCCTCTTCCTCTAATAATGATAGAGAATTCTCTCTTGACACTACTGCTCCTACCAACCTCTTAGAAATACACTCCTTAACCCTTTCTGTAAACACCTTCTCTGATACCATTGAAGAAGAAAGAATTATATATACACCTACCTCTTTACCCTCCTTCGCTATCCTACATATTAATTCCTCATTCTCAGAATCCCCTATTACTAAATCTGAAAACTCATCTATTAATATAACAATTTGTGGATTTTTATTATTCTCTTTTTTCCTTCTCTCTATTTCTAATACACAATCTTTTAAAGCAACAATACCATCATCCACACTATAATTAACCTTACCTCTTAGATATTTAATACCTTCGTAAATATTAAACGCTGATATTTTTGGATCTATTAGAACTAATTCTAATTCCTGAGGAGAAAATGCACTGAGAAGTGTATATATTACAGAATTAAGGAAAACAGACTTACCAGTAGAAGTATGACCACTAA
>JAQWFF010000047.1 GCA_028704525.1 Candidatus Dojkabacteria bacterium
TGTGGTGTATACCATTTATCTTTCATTTTAACCTCTACACCTCCAGAATCAGATTTTCTCATTTCGAAGGGTAGGAGTTCTTTATCCTTTTTAACCTCTGGGTCATCCCATGACCTACCTATTAATCTCTTCACAGAGTATATGGTACCTTCAGGATTTGTAACTGCCTGATTTTTTGCAGGAGTTCCAACCAATACTTCGTCTTTGTCTCCCATCGCAACTACAGATGGAGTTAAACGACCACCCTGTGCATTGGTTATCACATTGGGCTTTCCACCCTCCATGTACGCCATTACGGAGTTAGTTGTACCTAAGTCTATACCTATTATTTTTGACATTTTATTTAATATTAATAATTTAAATCTATTTAGACACTACAACACGAGCTGGTCTAATAACTGTGCTGTCTAATATATAACCTGGTTGTATTAGGTCATATATTTCACCACTGTTACCCTTGTCTATGACAGATACTGCTTCATGTTTTGTAGGATCAAATTTATCTCCTTTCTTAGGCATATACTGTTTCAATCCTATATCTTCAAAGACCTTTTTCATTGAATCAAATATTGACTCTATTCCATTTAGCCATAATTTTATCTCCTCTGTCATTTTTATCTTTTTGCTTGATTCTATAGCTAGTGATAGTGAATCCATTTGAGGAAGGATATTTTGAGAAAGGTTTTTTCTTAATTGAAAATATCTAATCTCATTCCTTTTTTCTGAATTCTTTACAAGATTATGATAGTCGGCTAGAGCTCTCATTAACTGCTCTTTTATGACATGTTTTTCATCTTCAACTTTGTCTATATCTAATGCAAGTTCAGATATCTTTTTTTCTAATTCAATACATTTTTTACATACTTTTATATCTTTCTTCATAATCATTGATATTTAAATTATCTCCATCCTGACATAGATGTTTCTAATGAGTTCTTAACCTCTCTTAGTGCAGATATTACCTTGCAATAGTCCATTCTTTTTGACCCAATTATTCCCGCATATGAATTTTGTTTTCCCCAAAAAGGTATTTTTGTAAATGCTATGGCACATTCATTCAATGTTCCAACACCAGATTCTTGTCCTATGAGAAGTGATACTCCGGAACTTGAATATTTTTCTGTTATATTTCTTAAGAAAACATCATCTTCTAATATCTCAACTATACTTTTTAATTTCTCTATCTCTTGAAATTCTTCAAAGGAGAGTAGATTGGCAAGACCATAGTATCTCATATCTTCGTCTAGTATTAGGAATACTACAGAACCTGTTTCTTTAGATAGTATTTGTAGTATTGATTTAATAACTATGTCTCTAGAGAATCTATCTCTAAATATACCTTGTCTAATTTCTATACTTAGCATTGGATTTACAGATGATCTGTCTAACATCTGTGATACATATAATCTTAATGCTTGATCTGTAGGATATCTTCCTGAAGATACATGGCTTTTTTCAAGCAGTCCTAGTTGCATTAATTTGACCATTTCATTTCTAATAGTTGCAGAGCTTACACCAAGGTTGTACTTTTCAACCAATGAAAGAGATCCAACCTCTTCTACATCTTCCATAAATTCTTTTATTATGGCCATTAGTATGGCACTTTGTCTTTCTGTTATATTCACATTAGCAAAGTTACAGATTAACTGCTAAAGTATAGGGGAGAATATATTAAGAGTCAAGAGGTATTAAAAAACATTAAAACATTGACATAATAGCTTTCTCATTATATCGTTTACTATTAAAATAACAGATTATAGCAATGGCCGAAAATATTACAGCATTTGATGGAGCAGCCGAGACTTATGACAAATCTATAGCAAACGGAATTAGTCCAGAAGTTGCGAAAGAGAACGCTTCTAAAGAGGGCGGTATTGAAAACTATTCAAAGAGTTTGGGAGATGAAACTCTGAAACCTTTCATTGAGAAAGACGATTATAATCCTGTAACAGCAGAGAATGTTCTTACTGAAATTGGCCTAGATACTGATACAAATGTATTAAATCGTTATAGTGAATATGGGAAATATAAAATTGAAACTTTGAATCATAGACTTAGCATTCTAAAAAACGTATATAATGATTTTTTATTCAATAATGATGATAATGTAGTTAATACAAATATAGAAGATTATGTAGACAGAGAAATGATAACAGAGAAAGAATATAAAATATTTTCTGATTTAAGAAAAGCTATAATTAAAGAAAATAATCCCGATGCAATAATAGAAGGTCGATTCCTTACTCAATTAAATAACGAGGAAAGAGGTAAATATCTAGATAACCTTATTAAAGATAATACTATAACATCTGAGAAAGCATTGAATATTGCGAACAGTTATGGATTAAAATACAATCCGAGTATTGGATAATAAATAATTTACTTTTACAGCACCAATAAGGACTATATTACTTTAAATATCATTGTCAATTTTAACTTTCTTTGATATACTCCTACTTGTTATGGAAAAGATAATATTACAAAAAAGAGATATAACTGGCAAAAAGAGTAAGAACTTACTTAAGGACAATATCATACCTGCAGTTATATATAACGCTAAAGGGGAATCTACAAATATACAGTTAGATTCTACAATTGCAAAGAGGATATTCAACGAAGCAACATCTACAACTATTTATGATGTTGAATTAGACGGGAAAACCATGAAGGTTCTTGTTAAAGAGATTGATACTAATCCAGTTACAGAAGAATTAAGACATATTTCATTCTTTGAGATTGATGAGAGCAAAGAGATGGTCTTTACAATTCCATTTGAGCTTGTTGGTATATCTCCAGCAGTTAAGAATAATCTTGGTGTATTGGTTGAAGCATTGGATAGTATAGAAGTTAAATGTAAATTGGCAGATCTTAAACCATATATTGAAATTGATATATCTGGGTTAGAACATCCAGGTCAAAGTATTGCTGTTAATGATATTACACTTCCTGATGGCATGAGTTTAATTAATGATGAATTTGCTAGATCAACAATCGTTACAATTACAGAATTAATTAAGGAAGAAGAGGTTGTAGCACCAGTAGTTGAGGAGGGAGAAGAGACACCAGAGGGAGAAACTCCAGCTGAAGGAGAAGAGGGTGTAGTTGCACCAGAAGAGACACCAAAGGAAGAATAGTCTTCGTTATTTCTATAAAATGATATAATTGCATATGATATCAATCATTATCACTTCATTTAAGGAACCCAAGACAATTGGCAAGTGTATATCCTGTATAGCAGATAGTAAATATTCTGGTATTACCAGACCATTTGAGATAATACAGGTATCTCCAGATGATTTAACACTTAAAGCTGGGAGAAAAGAAGCAAATAGATTAAAACTATCCAAGAAAGAATATATTCAAATAATAGATCCTCACAAAGGTAAACCATTTGCACTACAAATTGCATTAAAGAAAGCCAAAGGAGATATTATTGTTTTAACAGATGGAGATACATACTTTGGAGAGAATTCTGTTTCTGACTTAATTAAACCATTTAAGGACAAGAAGGTTGGAGGCGTTAGTGGGAGACCAGTATCTATGGACTCTAAAGATAATATTTTTGGTTATTGGGGACACTTGCTATCCGACGCTGCAGATCACAGGAGGAAGGCTTGCATGGTACCTATTGGCAACTACTATGTATCCAAGGATAAATTTTTCCCAATGAGTGGTTATATTATGGCTATCAGAAATATTGATATAGATATTCCAAGTAATGTTCTTTCTGATGATGCATATATCTCATACTACCTCAGGAATAAGAATTTTGATATTGGTTATACTCCAGAAGCAAAATGCTATGTTAAATATCCAACAAATACAAAAGACTACTTTAAACAAAAGGTTAGGTCCTTAGGAGGGTTTAAACAATTAAAGAAATTAGGAGTGTTTAAAAAAGATAAACAGAGTAGAAGTTTTGGTATTGAATTAAAGTATACTTTTTTTGTACTACGTTATGGGAAGAGTTTTAAGGAATTTATTTGGTCTATACTTTTATTTCCTCTTAGACTTATTACATGGATAAAAATTTTCTGGGAGAGAGATGTAATAAAAAAGGATATGCCTAACTCTGGGTGGGAAAGAATTGAAAGTACAAAATAATCCTAAAAGACCTCTAGTATATTTAATATTACCATCTAAAGTGTGCAAATGCTTTATTTGCCTCTGCCATTCTTTCAACATCCTGTTTCTTCTTAATTGCATCTCCTTCTCCTTTATATGCATTTAAAATCTCTGCAGAGAGTCTTTCTTCAAATGATTTGCCTGATTTACCTCTAGATACGTCTACTAACCATCTCACAGCTAATGTCTCCTGTCTACTTGTAGATACTGGTACGGGTACCTGATAGTTAGCTCCCCCTACTCTTCTAGCTTTAATCTCTAGGGCTGGCTTTAGATTATCGATAGCTTTAGAAACAAATAATACTATATCTTTTTCTTTAGCTAACTCTGATGCAGATTCTAATGCTTTATATACTAATTCCTCAGCTACTGATTTTTTCCCATCTTGCATTACTTTATTTATTAGTCTTCGTATTGTTGAATCGTTATATTTTCTATCTCCTATTTGTTGTCTTTGTTTTGCTCTTTTACCTCTCATATATATTTTTATTAATTAAAACTAGTTAGAATCCTTAGATGATTTAACACCGTATTTAGATCTTGCCTTCTTCCTGTTTTGTACTCCTGCAGTATCATATTTCCCTCTTACTACTATGTATTTAACACCTGGGAGGTCTCTTTTTCTTCCTGCTTTTACAAGTACAACTGAGTGTTCCTGAAGATTATGACCTTCCCCTGGTATGTATGCTGTTACTTCCATTCCATTAGATAGTCTAACTCTCGTTACTTTTCTTAATGCTGAGTTAGGTTTTTTTGGTGTCATAGTTTTGACCTGTAAACATACACCCCTTTTAAATGGGTTGTTAATCTTCTTATATCTATTCTTAAGAGGATTGAAGTTTGTAGCTAGTGCTATATGCTTAACTCTCTTAGTCTTAGTTTTTCTAGGTTTTCTTATTAATTGGTTAATAGTCGGCATGGTTGGTATTATATAACAAAATCAATTAAAATTTAAGCTCTGATACATCATTTATCTCTTTTATCTGGGCTTTCTCTCCAACAGGTATTAATCTTCCTAT
>JAQWFF010000048.1 GCA_028704525.1 Candidatus Dojkabacteria bacterium
TCTTATTAATTGGTTAATAGTCGGCATGGTTGGTATTATATAACAAAATCAATTAAAATTTAAGCTCTGATACATCATTTATCTCTTTTATCTGGGCTTTCTCTCCAACAGGTATTAATCTTCCTATAATTACATTCTCCTTCATACCTCTTAGGAAATCTGTTTTCCCAAGTATTGCGCTACTTGTTAATACTCTTACCTGCTCTTGGAATGACATTGCAGAGAGGAATCCTTCTGTATACAAAGACGATGTCTTTATACCATATAATTTAGGAATTACCAATGCTATGTTCTTTCCTTTGCTTCTAAGAAGGTTGTTTTTTGCTCCTGCCAAGAACACATTTACAGGAGAACCATCTAGGTAGTCAGTATCTCCAGATTCCTCAACTTTTCCTAGTCTAGCCATCTGTCTTAGTATAATCTCTAGATGTCTGTCATCTATTGATACCCCTTGTTCATTGAATACTCTCTGAACTTCATCTAATATGTACTTTTGTGCTGTTAAGATATCTGAGACTATAGATAGTTTCTTAGGATCTACAGAGCCCTCTATTAATTGTTGCCCTGCTTTAACCGTTTCTCCATCTTTAACTAGTATTGTTATTCCAGGAAGTACAGAAACTGTCTCTTCGGCTTTTATAACACCATCTATAGTTAATATACCACTGTCAATCTTTACTGTACCATCGAATGGGGCTTGTCTTTCTACTTCTTCTGAATCTATATACATAGCTTGTCCAGCTTTTACAGTCTGAGTATCTTCTACGAGTACCTTCTTTGCCTTAGATATTACATAGTATCTTGTTAATCTCTTCTCACCTGTTATTAATATAGTTGCTGAGTCATCTTCAGCCATTTCAATATGTACTTTACCATCTATAGAAGCTATGTCAGCTTCTGCCTTTGGTGTTCTAGCCTCAAATAACTCTTCTATTCTTGGAAGACCCTGTGTGATATCAACCTTTGCAACACCACCTTTATGGAATGTCTGCATTGTCATTTGTGTACCTGGCTCTCCAATTGATTGTGCAGCTATTACTCCTACAGCTTTACCCATTTCTATCTCTTGGCCATTCTCTAGGTTTCTTCCATAACAGTTCTTACAAAGTCCAATAGGAGATGTACAAAGTAGTGGAGATCTTACAAATATACTCTCTACTCCTGCTTCATCTATCTTTAAAGCCATTTCCTTTGTTGTCCATTCTCCAGCCTTTGCTATAACTTTGTTCCCTACCTTTACATCTTTTGTTAACATTCTCCCAAATACTCTGTCTACAAAGTTCAATCTTCTGTTATCAGCCCTTCTTATCTCTAATCCCTCACCAGTATAACCACAATCTTCTTCTCTAATGATGACATCGTGAGCTACATCAACAAGCTTTCTTGTCATATACCCTGAGGATGAAGTCTTAAGTGATCTATCTGCGATACCCTTTCTACCACCATTTGCAGCTACAAAGTATTCGAATGCACTTAAACCATCTCTATAGTTGCTCTTGATAGGCATTGGTACCCAGTTCCCTCTAGAATCCCTAACAACACCCTTTATAGTTAAAACCTGTCTTGCCTGAATCTTTCCACCATTTGCACCAGATTCTACCATTTCATATACCGCATTATTTTTATCTAATTTGGTCCATGCTTCATCTGCTATCTCATTGGCAAAGTCATCCCACATAGCTGTTGATATATTTATCTTTTCATTCTTTGTTATTAATCCTTGTAGGTAGTTCTCTTGCAACTGTTCGTCCTTCTCTTCAATCTTCTTTAACTCTTTTTCCATATCAAAGTCTAGCTTACAATCCGCCATAGCAAATGAGAATCCGAGATCTGTGGCATATTTAAATCCAAGTAACTTCATGTCATCAAGTAGTTTTACTACGTCATCCAATGACCCAGTGTCTTTAATCTTATCTATTATCTTCATTACTATCTTTATATTTACTCTTTCATTAATGAATGGATAATTCTCAGGAAGAATACTGTTAAATATAACCCTTCCAGCACATGTGTTTACTTTGTCCCCATCTATTCTTACTATTATCTCTTCGTTTATCCCTATGTCTTCTCTTTCATATGCTCTTACTACAAAATCTCTAGATGGATATATCTTTGGATTCTTAACATTCTCCAAATCTGTCATAAGATAGAACCCAAGTAGCATATCCTTTGCAGGACTTGCTAATACCTGTCCATTAGAAATGTTTACAATACTCTTTGAGGACATCATATTTCTCTCTGCTTCTTTTCTTGCTTCCTCTGTTAGAAGGATATGTACTGCCATTTGGTCTCCATCGAAGTCTGCATTGAATGCTTTACATACCAATGGGTGTATTCTAATTGCTTCTCCCTCTACTAGTTTTGGATAGAATCCCTGTACACTATATTTATGAAGTGTAGGGGCCCTATTTAGTAATACTGGTTTGTTTTTAATAACTTCTTCTAATATATCCCAAATGATATCTTCTTCCTCTTCTATCATTTCTTTTGCAACTCTTACATTAGGAGCAAGCTCCCTTAATAGTAACTGTTGTAATACAAATGGTTTGAACATTTCCAATGCAACAGATTTTGGTAGTCCACACTGATCAAATTTCAAACTTGGATCACCATCTATTACTGCTCTTCCTGAATAATCAACTCTTTTTCCTAATAGATTTTTTCTAAAGATACCTTTCTTTCCTCTTAGGTCGTCTGTTAAGGACTGGTATGCTAACTTCTTACTATTCATCATAGCCTTAGATGGTCTATGAGAGTTATCTATTAATGCATCTACAGATTCCTGTAACATTCTCTTCTCATTTCTAAGAATTACATCTGGTGCCCCTATCTCTATTAATCTCTTAAGTCTATTATTTCTATTTATTATTCTTCTATATAAGTCATTTAGATCTGATGTAGCAAATTTACCTCCAGATAGAGGAATAATAGGTCTTAATTCTGGTGGAAGTACTGGCAGTATATCCATTATCATCCAGCTAGGATTCATATTATTCTTTTTGAATCCTTCTAGATATTGCATTCTTCTTACACTTGCCAATTTCCTCTCACCTTTCTCTTTCTCTATTCTTTTTCTTAATTTGCTAACTTCTTTTTCTAAATCTAGATTCTCTAAAAGCTTTTTTACTGCTTCTGCACCCATCATTGCTTCAAAGAAGATCAAATCTCTCTCCTGAAGATCCATATATTCATCTTCTGATAAAACTGTTCCTACTTTTAATTTGTCAATTACCTGAAGGACTTTTGTGTAGAATGAATCTATCTCTTCTTCTCTTTCTGCAAACTCTCTTCTTACCTTTGCTAGTGCCTGTTTTCTATTGTGCTCTATCTGATCTATCTTGAATTGCTTATTTTTATTCTTTGATTTGTTTTGCTCTTTTATCTCAATATCAAACATCTCTTGAGTCATTTTTAACTCTTCCTCTAATTGAGTGTTAAGATTTTTAATCTCTTCTTCTTTTAATGCTTCTGCTTTCTGTCTCATTTCATCTTTCTTGCCTTTCTCAACACTTATAACCATATATCTTGTGTAATAAATAACCGAGAGTAATTTCTTGTGAGAAATATTTAGTACAATAGACATTTTATTTGGGATGCCGTATGCGAACCATACGTGAGCAACTGGAACACATAGTTCAATATGCCCCATTCTCTCTCTTCTTACATCCTGTGTTGTAACTTCTACACCACACTTATCACATACTATTCCCTTATATCTAATTTTCTTGTATTTACCACAATAACATTCATAATTTTTACTTGGCCCAAAGATCTTTTCGCAGAAAAGACCATCTGGTTCTGCTCTAAATGTTCTATAGTTGATGGTTTCTGCTTTTGTAACCTCTCCATATGACCAATTTAATATTTGATCTGGAGATGCAAGTGTTAACTTCAATATATCAACATCATTTAGATTCATTTTTTCGTTATATATTTTCTTCATTCTCTTTGACCTCCTCTTCTACAACTGTTTCTTCTTCAGTTGGTTTGGTTGAAATTAAATCCATGTTTAGACAGAGTGCATTAAATTCTTTACATAGAACTTTAAATGACTCTGGTATATTTACATTCTCTATCTTCTCCCCATGTATAATTGCTTTGTATGCTGCAGATCTTCCCTTAACATCATCTGATTTAATAGTTAGCATTTCCTGCAATGCATATGGTGCAGTATGTGCTTCTAATGCCCAGACTTCCATTTCTCCGAATCTCTGTCCACCCATCTGTGCTTTTCCACCTAGTGGTTGCTGAGATACCGCAGTGTATGGACCGGTTGATCTTGCATGTACCTTTTCATCAGCAATATGATGTAGTTTAAGTACATATTTAATACCAACTGTTATTTTTCTTGGGAACTTCTTTCCTGTTCTTCCATCATACAAATCAATTTTCTCTTCCATATTGAATCCAAATTTCTTAAGCTCTTTCTCTATCCATTCATCATTCTTCCCTTCAAATATTGGATATGCCAGTTTCTCACCAAGAAGTTTTGCATATCTACCATAGTGAATCTCTTGTGCTTGTCCCATGTTCATTCTCTTTAGGAAGGTTGGTGTTAGAACTAGATCTACTGGTTCACCATCTTCAGTATAAGGCATATCTTCAACTGGCCTTATTGCTGCTACGGTATTTTTGTCTCCATGTCTTCCTGCTATTTTGTCTCCAAAGTTTATCTTTTTTGTATCTGCAACCCAAACTTTAATCTGTTGTAATACTCCTGGAGATAGTTTATCTCCCTTATCTGCAGAAAGTACCTGACTTCTAATTACTATACCCTCTTCTCCATGTGGAATTCTTAAAGAGTTGTCTCTAACATCACTTGCTGATTCTCCAAATATTGCTCTGAGAAGTCTTTCTTCTGCTGTTAACTCTTTTTCTCCTCTTGGTGCTACTACTCCAACTAATATATCTCCTGATTTTACTTTTACACCAGTTCTTACAATACCAATTGAATCTAATTT
>JAQWFF010000049.1 GCA_028704525.1 Candidatus Dojkabacteria bacterium
CTGCCTCTTTTATCCCCCATGCCTCAGGAGGGCCATTTTGTTCTGATACATCTATCTCTATCCCTACCATAGGTTCTTCATCTTCATCTAATACTGTAACTGTTAGCACTTCTGATGTATCTGTTGCTATATCTGTTTTATTGGAAAGGAAACCATTAATTGGATAGAAGCTTCCTAATATGTATCCTCCTATTAGACATAATATACATACTAATATAATTAGAAATTTTTTCATTTTTAATCTCTAATAATTTATTACTTAATCATACTCTATCATTTCCCATATTGCACTTCTGTTTTGTGTGTATTGATCTACATATGCACTAGATAGTTCTATAACCATACCACTATAGCCATGCTCCTGTGCCCATTCTTCAAATGTACCTGTAATATCGTATGAAAAGTCCCCCTCTGTTCCTGGTGGTGTATATGTATAACCAGATAGGTTTGAATATATACGAGCTGTTGCAAGACCTCTTGTTGTATTTGTAGGTATTACATATCCTGCTGCAGAGTGATATGAAATTGTTAGATATGGATTCTCTCTTGCAAGGAGGTTTCGTATAGCGATACTCTCTGGTTCTGAGAATGGGTATGCTCCTCCTCCTGTAGGGTAGTAGTTTTGTAGGAAATATGTTCCAGATACCCATGTAGAACTATCGAAATTTCTATTTAGATCAACACCATTTGCATTAAATCTACTTTTATTTGCTATACCATCTGGATTAAGAGTTGGGATTATAATTATTGTTTTATCTGTAGGTACTTTACTTCTGTTTGAATCTATATCTGCTATTAGTTTGTTTAATGTACTTTTAGTATTTGCTTCTGAACCATGCATAGCAGCAAATAGTATTATCTTTTTACTTCCATAACCAAAATATGTTGCATATATACTTCTTCCTTGTACTGATGTTCCAATACTTGTTGTCCTTTTACATTGTGTGGATATTGTATATGAGTATGATTGAGAAGATATTAAATCGTTTGTACCTACGATTCCTTTATTTACAGAAAGAGAGTGATTTCTACAAGCACCCAAATTACTTGTTGGGTTTATTGTTATCCTAGTCCCACTTATAGAATATGAGTATTCTGTCTTGGAGTTTAATTTAATATACTGTTTAATATCCTGTGTCTTAATACTTTGATTGAAGGTGAGGAGTATGTTTCCAGAGACAGAGAATGAAGAAGATATGTTTGTAGAGGATATTCTTGGTCCATCATCTATTGTAAATTCTAATATATATTCTCCTCTCAGACTGCTTCCATCTGTGCCAGTTAGATTAGATATTTTTAAATAATATTGGGTATTTTGTTTAAATATGCTAGTTGGTTCTATAGATATTACTTTCCCATTAACCGAGACATTGTTCCCAATATTGTTATTACTGCTGTCTTGTATCGTTATGTTGTATGTATCTTCAATATCTTTGTTTAAAGTTATTAGAATTTCCTTTATAGAGGTACTTTGAATTACGGATTTATTCTTTATGCTACTGGATATTATCTTTACTGAATCTAATACATTTACTTTAACGTTCTCAATATCCTCCACTGTACTTTCTCCATACTTTGACACAAGATTTACATTGTATGTTTCTCCGGGTGTTAAGTTTAAGTTCTCTATATCACATAGGATATAGTTCCCATCTTTTGTACATAAGACGGAGGCATTATTGGATATAAGGTAGTAGTCGAGGAGTTCTTCTGTGTATTCTATTTCATACTTGAATATGTGATTATCAGGAATTTCTTCTTCGGTGTGTACCCCTTGTATTTGTGGATACTCTTCTGTTGTTAGGGGAATATTCTTTTCAAAGATATTCAGATATGAGATATCTAGAGAGTATGTTTTATTTTCTGCCAACAGAGCATTGGGTTTTATACATATCTTTCTTGCTAGTATGTCTATATTATTAAATATGGTTGTTTTTTCTCCTACCTCTACACTCGATGGGATATCAGATTGTATTTGAAATAGATGAGGGAATGGAAAGAATCCTTCGATACAGAACTCTTCTGTGGGTTTGATGGTGGTTGGATATTTGTTTATACAATTTCTTATACATATGTATGCAATCAAAGGGAGTATGATTATTATGCTAATTGGTATTAGTATGTATAGCAGTTTTTTCTTTTTCAATGTATTTGATTATACATCTTAATACGATGAATATATCTAACTCTCAATTACATATGTTTTTGATATACTGTCGTGCCATGCTTTCCCAAAGAGTACGGATAATCCATCAAAGGGTATAAATCTGCATAATGTTCGTATGAAAATTCTTCCGATATTTGGTCTAATACCATCTTCATTGACAACTTCTGTTTTGGTTATTAATTTCCCTAATGTTTTTCCTGTTGTAGTTTCAAATATGAAGAAGTATAGGAAAGGGAGAGCGAGAGAGAGTGTATATAGTACATATTCATTGACATAATCTGACATAATAATTATTAAAAGAGGGAGGATAATTTGACATACGATGAAGTAGTCGAATATAAAATGTACGAATCTTTTGTTTAGTGATGCTACAGAGTGTGTTTCTTCTACCTCTACAACTATCTTAGGAATATCCTCTTTCTTTGATATTTTTGTACCACATTTGGAACAATATTTACTATCTTTTGGGACTTTGTTGCCACATTTAGAACAATACATAGGAGTATGGTGATTAGGTTATTTCGTTATTATAACATAATGTTGTAATGTATTAAGAAATAATTTACAGTGAGCAGGTTAGATCTAGAGCAAAAGCAGGGGAATGGAATGGAGTACGTTGTGTTGCTAGGGATTAATATATTTCTACCTACTTATCTCTTCACATGCATATGTATTAACTTGTTGTCCTCCTTCTGTAGATTGATCTGTATATGTACATCCTCTGCCACATTCATAATCCCATGTACCTTCTTCTAGGTTAAGATTGTCTGCTTTTTCTAATGCCCACTGCCTACACTCTTCTAATGTCTTAAATTTACTCCTTTTAGAATCATTTATTATGTCTTTAGGATAGTAGAATGTTACAGACCATGGATATTGTTCTGCTTTCTTTTCTTGGCTCTTCATACCCCAACCTATTAATATAGGTATTAATATTATACCTATGATAGTACCTATTACCTGTTTAACTTTTTCTCCTTTTTC
This sequence comes from Candidatus Dojkabacteria bacterium, assembly GCA_028704525.1. Classification (GTDB taxonomy): domain Bacteria; phylum Patescibacteriota; class Dojkabacteria; order SC72; family SC72; genus JAKPKF01. The sequence continues at coordinate 3,152 of JAQWFF010000049.1, forward strand.
TGAGGGCTGTTCTGTATATATGGTAGATTATAGCAATTAATTTGTTTATACACATTATTGGAAGATATAAATTGGCTATTGTGCCTATTCTCTGATACAATGTACTATAGTTATTTAGATATTTAGAATTTCATAAAAAGATTTTTCATTACTCTTTGTAGCTTTAATTAATTTATAAGCATATTTATTATGGAACAAGGAACTGTAAAAACCGTAACAGGTAAGGGCTTTGGTTTTATTACTAAAGAGGGAGCTGAAAAAGATATTTTCTATCATGAGAATTCTTTAGAAGGTGATCTTGCTGTTAGAAAACTAAAAGTCGGAGATGTTGTTACTTTTGATGTTGAGGAAACACCAAAGGGAATCAATGCAATCAATATCAAGTTATTAGAAGAAAAAATCTAATAGTATTGTTACAAGTTTAAGAGAAGGTATCAGTACCTTCTCTTTTTTGTTATTTGTATAAGTTTTTAAACATAGTGGATAGGTCTTGTTGGAACATGTTGAAAATGGTGGGACATATACGTTTGGAACTCAGTTAAACCATATTCCAAAGTTAAAGGTCTAAATTTTGCTAAGCTTGAGAGATCCCTCAATCTTAAGATTATCTTTATCTTTTTCTATCCAATTAAAACTAATCTTTGATTCAATCTTTTTTATATCTACAAAAATATTCTTTTGCATTTCCTCCATTGAAGGGATAGCAATGTATAAATCTGAGTTATTTGGATATGACAATACACTCTCAAAGTTTATACGCAATTTCTTCCCATCTATAGTTACCAATATTGTCCCATCCTTGTTTAGATTTGTTTTAACTTGACCATCATCATTCTCAACATGTATTTCTTTTAGATCTATTTTCTTCACTATTCCAACAGCTCTTGGTTGTCCTAATTGCTCTAGTACAGCATCCTTGTCTTCGCCTAGATCTACATTGAGACCTTCTAATGCAGAGGCCAAATCTCCAGATTGTGATTCAAGTATAGGATCTAATTCTATTTCAAATATTATCTTGCCATCTACTTTGTATTTATGTCCTTCTATATCAGCTGAGAGTTTTATATTGACCTCAATCTCGTGGTCTGGTTTTATATCTTTTGCAACTTCCTTCCCGGCTTGATTCATTGCTGATGTTCCAGAGGAGTATGCATCTTGCATTTGTTTTGCAAGATCTCCAAGGTTTGAAATATCCATAGGCTAATATTTTAAGATGTTATATAGACCATGATAGCATGAGGGGATATTTATGGAAAGTTTGGCAGGACATACATGTCTGGAACCAAGATTAAATATAGGTTTTTAAGTATTTTCTATATAAAAAGAAATTAAATCTTTGTATTCTATGCCAACTTCTTTAGCTTCCTGTGGTATTAAGGAAGTACTAGTCATTCCTGGAAGAGTATTTGTTTCTAAGTAATAAATCTTTTTGTCAGTAACTAGAAAATCAGATCTGCTATACAATCTACAACCTAGTAGTTTATGTATTTCAATAGTTAATTCTGAAATTATTTTTCTTTGTTCTTCTGAAATACCAATAGCAGGAATTCTTTCTAAAGATGCATTCTTTTCATATTTAGATTTATAATCGAAAAACTCTGAACTTTGAGGAATTATTTCT
>JAQWFF010000050.1 GCA_028704525.1 Candidatus Dojkabacteria bacterium
GATTGTCTTGGGCCATTCCCGTATGAATATGAAGAAATGATATGTTCGGAGTTTACGTGTGAACATATGGAGAATGTATTTGAAAGGGAAGAAGAATATATGGTTTCTCCTAAGCTATATCTTACACTTTCAGGAGTTGAGGCCTCAGTGCTAAACGACCATAAAGAACAATTTGAGGATACGATTTTGGTCAATAATGTTTTTGGCAAAATATATTGCAAGAATAATGAGAGTGGGGATATTAACCAAGCATTTATAGAGATAGATAAAGGGTGTCCCGACGGAACCACGGCGGTGAAAATAACAGAAGCATTAAAAAAGAATGTAGATAATGTTTGTTACTCTCCTACAGCGGATTTATTTAACTTAAGTTATACGTTTCATTTAAAAGATTCTGAGGAAGGTATTACTGCAGGGCATCTAACTGGGGAGCATTTATGTTTCGACGCTGAAGATCCAGTAATTGATGCTTTTAAATATTCTGGTGATAAAATAGAGTTTAAGGAGAGTTATATAGCTGAGGTTGGAGGGAAGGAAAAAATATGTTGTTCAGATGGGCAATACTATGATACTATCCCCGATTTATATGTGGAAGGAAATTTGATCCCAGAATTATCTGTTCCTGATACTCTTGATGATTTGGGAGAGGATATCAAAGAAGTATTGAATCTAGTAAATGCCCCCATAAGAACAGCTATAGATTTCAACGTAAGAATGTGTCCTAATGGGTTTGATATAGAACCTACGAGTCATTGTGATTCTAGTAACAGTAATAACGTTCAAGATATAAAACCAGATAATATAGTTAAGAAAGATACGGATATGGTATCAAAGGTATATGCATCCGATGTATTAGGTACTACAGATACTAATGATATGACTCAATATAAGATACATTTAGATAATACAGGTTTCTGGGAAATAGGTGGTACTGATACATATGTAGAATCAGAAGAAGATATGTATGTATATATAGATATAAATGGTGATGGTCAATACAATCCTCTTATAGAACCTCTTGTACCATCGACTATGGTATCTGTAGGAAAGAATAAATCAGATTATACTATTAAGTTAGAACAAGGTATTAATATAATATCTATTAACTTCTTTGGTGATGTAGCTAATAGTGATTCCTTTACAGCTATAGATTTAGTAAAACTATTAAATAGAGAACTACCATATGTAAAAAGAATAACCCAATTCAGTGGTGGTAAATGGGAAGGTGGTATACAAATAAATCAAAAGAGTGGAGAAATAACTGGAAATGACTTCCCAATAGTACCTGGAAGAGGATACTTGATAATGGCTAACCTAGACGGAGAAGTTAAAATACCTGGATACAAACTACAATCATCAATGCCTGTAGCATTCTCATCAGGATGGAATCTAGTAGGTATAAATGGATATACAAAAGCATATACTGCAAAATCACTAATAGAGAGTATAAATGGTATAGAAGGACTAACAGCAGACAATGTATCATGGTGGCCTACATCCAAAGGGAGATATGAGGGGGTACAGGTATCAGATGGAAAAACATATGGTCTAGACTTTGCTATAAGTCCAATAAATGGATACTTTATAAGGATAAAGGAATACAGTCCAAGTGATAGTGATTGTAAATCATTGGTATGGCATGAAGGAGGCCAATTAAATGGAGTATGTGGAAATAGCAAATAACTTAATGTAATATATAACCTATGGAAACAATACCAGCAATATATTGGATGATAGTCATAGGAGTAATAGCAGCAATGATATGTGTAGTACTTCTATTCCTTGCCCTATTCATAAATGATTACAGAAAGGGGATACACAAAGCCATGAATCTAATGGATGATGCATCAAGATCATTAAAACAGGTCGAAGATATTCTCTCCAATGTACAAAGCACTATACAAGAGGTATCCAATGCAATACTAGTACCAGTTAGAAAAATACAAAGTGGAATATCTGTAGCTATGAGTTTTATAGATGGTCTAATAGGAAGAAAAAGAGACTCAGAATAGTAATTACTAATTGCTTTTATACACAATCACAGGTATCATAATTAGTAATGAAAATAGCCCAACTGCCATCAAAAAGAAAAAATCTCATAACAATCATTATCCTTGTAATAGGTCTACCATTAGTAGTATATGCAGCATATCAAGTAGTACAATTGGCTATAAGAGCAGGAGCAGACCCAACCCCAAAGAATGTAGTTATAAGTAATATATCAACAAGCTCTGCAACTATAAGTTGGGTAACAGAAGGACAAACAAAAGGTTCTGTAGTACCAATACTAAATGGAAATGAAAAAAGCCCGGTACTAGACAAGAGAGGAGATGGAAGAAGATATACACACTATGCAGAGATAACTAGTTTAGAACCTAATACAAAATATACCTTCAATATAATATCAGAGAGTAACAAATACAGTACTGTAGATGGACTCAAATTCACATTCACAACAGCACCAATAACTGCAACAGTACCAACACCAAATCCAGTATATGGTTCTATAACAGGAGGGACACAAGATGACATAATCATATATATTTTTTATAAAGACAAATCTACATATCCAGTATCAACCATAATCCCAAGTGGTGGGAACTGGATAGCAGACCTATCAGGATTACGAAAAACATCTGACAAAGAATTAGTTGTAGCAGGTGGAAGTACAAACTTAACAGTATTTGCAATAGCAGGAGTGGATAAAGGGGCGAAGGTTGAGGATTCATACTCCACACTATTTGATAGTAATGGGAAATTAAAAGACACAAACACATTTGCCATATCATCATTAACAGACATATATTCATCATTTCCACCAATAGCAATGTTACAAACTGCATCAGGAGATGTTGTAGTAGATGATGACGACGATGATGATAGTGGAAGTGTAACACCACCTGAAGATGATGACGACGAGATTATAAGCGGAGATAGGGTATTCAGATTAGTTATGCAACTACAATGGATTAATATGATTGGAGGAGAATCTGTAACTGCAACAACAGGTGTATCATCTGTCCAAGTTACCAACCTTACAGACACAGGATTTACAGTAGTATGGGTATCATCATCTAAAGAGGAAGGTTCTATCAATTATGGTACATCGATAGACAATATAGATGAAGAGGCCATAGATGAGAGAGATGGTTTAACAAACAGAAGTACATACTATGTTCACTCCGTTTCTGTAGCACAACTACAACCATCAACCAAGTACTACTTCATTGTTAAATCAGGAGATGACATATATGAGACTACATTTAATACAACAACATTTGAAACACTGGCATCCCCACCTCCTTTTGAATCTGTAAACGGTATTGTCGATAATATTCCATCAACAAGCGAAGCAGTTGTTATAGCATATATATCAGATGATGATGGTTCTGGTACAGCAGGTAGTGGTACAAAGATGTCAACTCTTGTAGATGAAAATGCAAGATGGATATTATCTATAGCAGATAGTAGGAACTCTGCAGGTACAGAATATTACGAATATACATCAGGAGATAAGTTAAATCTATCTCTCCTTTCAACCGTAGATACTACTCCAAAGACAGAAAGTATGTCTGGTATAACGGGAAGAGATATAACTATAACAGCTGGAGGTGTAGATACATCAGTAGATAAATTAAGTACATATGGAGTATTGGGTGCAACCGCTCAATCAGTATTAGGTGTAGATGATGAAACCCCACAAACAGGGATAATTGAAAACACAATATTAATCATAGTAGTATCTATAATACTTGTTACATTCTCTGTAATAGGTATTGCCAAGATAAATAGAAAAGAGAAGCGAGATAATATGAGAAAAATGGTATAGGAATGAATAATAATGGTATTAAAAAAAGAGGGGTATATTTCTTAATAGCACTATCTGTGTTTGGATATCTTTTATACAAAAACACCAATGTTATTAATTCCAAAGATGTCCAAGATAGTAATCCATCCATATGTCAATCTAATACAGATGTAGTTACAAGTACAAACAATAATGGAAAGGATATATATCTTGTAATACAGCAAGATGGCTCTCTAAAAGAGGTCAGTCCTAAACTAATATTAGAAAGTGGTTATGTACTAGGGGATAACGATAGCGTAACTAGTTGTAAAAATGTAAAAAATTCATTTGATGACGCGACTGCTTGTGCTCAACCATTTTCTGCAGGAGCAGATTTCAAAGATGGGAATAGAAGTGGGAATGTAGTGAGTAAGAATGCACGGATAGAACTAGTAGAGGTAATAGCACCATTGGTGTTGCTTTCTGGAAAAGATACTGTAAAAGACTCCAATAGGTCATTAACATTGGAAGATCCTGTGTACAAACCAGCAGGCTCTATATTTGCTGATAAAGATGTATATGTTAATGTCCCTCCAGGTACATTACATGATAATGTAAAGGCAAATATCATAGAAGGAAGTGAGAAGGGTGTATACGGAGCAGAAACTTCTGTATCTTTAGTAGATGATACCACCAAGGAGGCAAAGAGTGAGGCTGTGATAGATAAGAAGATTGTAAATAGCTGTGAAGAGTGTAACAATGAATCAAATACTAATCCCGATAAATCTAATAACGC
>JAQWFF010000051.1 GCA_028704525.1 Candidatus Dojkabacteria bacterium
TCGAAAGACATATCTATCTTAGGTCTGTTCTTCTTAATACCGTTTTGTAGTTTTTTTGATATTTTTAATTCCATTTCTTCCTTATCGTTAAGTTATTACCACTCTTCTCACCCCTTAACCTTTCACCTAATATATTAGAGACATACAATAGCAAAGCTGAGAAAGCAGCTTTCAGTATTGAAGCTCCTAGAATTGACCAAGACAGTATACCAAAAACTCCATCTATTAAAAGTGTTGGGAGTATATTTATTAGTATAAAATATATTAAGAAACAAAAGAACTTTACAACATAACTTACCAAACCTTCCTGTACGTTAATAAGCAGACTAAATAGTATCAATATACCAAGCGGGATACCTATTAAAAGCAGATTTGTACCCAAAGGATAGTTTGATATGACATCAGAGATTAAGGAGTATGGGACTAAGAAGCCAGCAATCCATTTCCAATTAACCTTCCCTTGTAAGAATAATATTATAAATAGTAGTAGTTTGAGACCAACAAACGAGACAAAGAAGCCTTCTAATACGGCTAATATGAATATTCCTATTATTATATATAAGACATTTATCATACTACTCTACCCTTACAAATACTTTAACTAATTGATCATAATCTATTATAGTTGAGACAAAACAACTTCTAGATATACTTGCAGGGTTACTAGTTATACCAACTACATAACCTACTACAAGAAAATCATTCACCTTTGCATCATTAACGAAGATTATATCTCCATCCTCTACGCTTGATTCCATAGATATATTCTCTACCATTATCCCTTTGTTTGTACCATTTAACACTCCCTTGCTTATAACTCTATTTTTTATGTATGTACTAAAATCTTTCCCTTCCTCTGTTTTAAGAATAACTATCTGAAGATATGAATTCCCACTAGATGGGAGTTTAACAAGAGAAGAATTCAAGTCTACGTAATCTACAATGCCTATAAAAAGGTTACCTATAGAGACTGTATCCCCTATATTAATACCAGATTTACTCCCTTGATCTATTCTAATATGTTCACTATCACTACTTGAAAGTACACTTGCCAATACATATTTCCCTTTGTAATTTTTAAGCTCCATTTGTTTTTTTAGCGCTTCATTTTCACTTTCTAATTCTAAATAACTGGATATTTGTATATCTTTCTCTGTTAATGTCAGCTTCATGTCATTATATTCCTTTGTAAACTGACCTAATTTAAAGAAAGTCTTCAAATATGTACCACCCGAAGTCCCCACACTCTCTCCCAATAAATATACTGGTTCCATTACATAGGAGACACCATTTCTAAAGAAATTTAACACTCCAAAGCTATCTACAAAAAAGAATATTAAACCAAAAACAATTGATATTAATACTATAAAGAAATCTTTTTTAAACTCTACTCTATTTACTATCTTCATTACCTAAGTAACAAAATTAAACAAGCTCTTCCCAAGATTTTTGAACTCTCTCTAGAAGTTCTATATGGTCAAGCATTAAAGCCGTCCCTTTTGCTACCGTCGAGAGAGGATCTTCAACTGTTTTAACAGGTAAATGAAGCTCTCTAGAAAGATATGAATCTATACCCTTTATAAGAGCACCTCCACCTGTTAAATGAAGACCAGATGTTAATATATCTTTCAGTAGCTCTGGAGGAGTATTTTCAAGAGCATCTTTAACTGCCTCTGTTATCTGTGATATTGAGATCATTATAGCTTCTCTAATCTCTATACTACTCATTTCAACTGTCCTTGGGAGACCTGTTAATAAATCTCTTCCTTGTATAGACATCTTCCCCTCTTTCTTTTGAGAGGTAGCAGAACCAATTGATATTTTGATATCCTCTGCACTTCTTTCTCCTACAAGAACATTATATTTCTCTCTTACATAATTAATTACATCTTTATCCATCTCATCTCCCGCTATCCTTATAGTATTATCTACAACAATATCTCCAAGAGAAAACACGGCTATATCTGTAGTACCACCTCCTATATCAACTATCATACTTCCTGATGCGTCCTCTATAGGAAGTCCTGCCCCAATTGCAGCTGCCATAGCTTCTTCAACTATAAACACCTCCCTTGCACCCGCTGTTTTGGCTGCATCAATTACAGCCTGTCTTTCAACCTCTGTAACAGAAGATGGGACTCCAACTATAACTCTTGGTCTTGGTATTTTAAAACTCTTCCCAAAATATGAGTGTGCCCTATGTATAAAGTGATGAATCATTGCTTGAGTAGTATCAAAATCCGATATAACTCCATTCCTAAGAGGTCTTATAGCAGAAATATTGGCTGGTGTTCTCCCTATCATTTGCCTTGCTTCCTTTCCAACTGCAAGAACAGTTTTAGTCCTTTTATCTATAGCAACTACAGATGGCTCTGATACCACTATTCCGTGATTTCTCATATATACAATGGTATTTACAGTACCCAAATCTATACCAAGGTCATATGTAAAAAATTCTAGAATGTTGTTTAATAGTTTCATACTACAAGTTAATCAGATATTCTAATCTGATTCTATCATTAAAGAGAAAATATGACGAGAGTTTACTTAATTTCTGATTCTTTTCTAAGCTTTTTGTAACACTTCATACAGATAGGAGCTTTAACTATCGTCCCATCAACATCTAAATTAACCTCTTTTAGGTTTAAGTTAAATGTTCTTTTTGATCTAGGTGCTTTATATCTCCAACCAACAGAGTGTTTGTGTTGGATACTTCTACCAGCCATAGATGTTTTTCCACAAATTGCACATTCTTTTGACATAACGATGGTATTATATTCTAATACCGTTGATATTGTCAAAGATTATTTTAGTATATAATTAGAATATGATATCTACAGAAACATTATATTGGATACTATTTGGTGTGCCAGCTATAATAATAGCCTCTACCATACATGAATATGCACATGGATGGGTTGCATATAAACTTGGTGACCCAACAGCAAAGGCGTATGGTAGACTTACTCTAAACCCCCTTTCACATATAGATCCTGTTGGTGCAATATCCATGATTCTATTTAAGTTTGGATGGAGCAAACCTGTTCCTATAAACGAGAGTAACTTTGAGCGAAGAGAACTTGGAACTGCACTAACTGCACTTGCTGGACCTCTATCAAATGCCATACTAGTATTAATACTTGGTGCTATTAACCTTATCTTTAGACCTAATTTAGATTCTATTCTAGGTTCTTTATTATTTGTTTTTATAACTGTCAACATATCACTTGCTGTATTTAATCTACTTCCTATTCCACCTCTTGATGGTCATAAAATCGTTAGAGCACTACTACCTAAGAAGATACGATACTATTGGGAGAAGATGGAGAAGTATTCCATAATATTTATACTTCTAATAGTTTTACCCTTCTCTCCTGTTGGAAGATTTGTAGGAGGATTAATAATATCTGTATTAACAGCAATACTTAGACTTTTTAAGTTCCTCTAGAATTCCCCTTATAGGTTGGTTTTTATTTGTATCTAACTCTTTTATAAAGTAAAATATAAGTGCCCTAGTAGGAATAAAACGGTTCGTAGCTCTATATCCAAGAGCTAGGGATTCCAAATTATCGTTTAGCTCCGTGGAGTTAAACTGAGGAAACCCAATACTGTAATTGAGCTCTATGAACCCCTCTTACTGGGGCATACATTGACTATATATCACATATATATTAAACTTCTCTCAGAAATCGCCGAAGTAGCTCAGTTGGTCAGAGCAACTGTTTTGTAAACAGTAGGTCGAGAGTTCGAATCTCTCCTTCGGCTCCATGTAAGCAGAGGTGGCGGAGTGGTCAAACGCATTGGACTGTAAATCCAACTCCTTCGGGATACACAGGTTCAAATCCTGTCCTCTGCATGCTGGATTAGCTCAGTTGGTTAGAGCACATTCATGGTAAGAATGAGGTCCTGAGTTCGACTCTCAGATCCAGCTTATTCTTCTGGTGTAGGCATCTGAAATACTTCGGCCTCTAAATTCGTATTTATTATCCCTTTCATATCTTCTGGAAGACTACTCTCCTTTATATATATTGACTCTTCCCCTCCTCTATTTACTCCAAGGAGAGATAATGTTGTAGTTCCATCTGGATTTTCAGTTGCTTGGAATAGAACAAATCTCCAGTATCCGTAACTTGCTTGTGAAGGATTATCTGGATTAATAGGTACTGCATTATCTGAAGCACCTTTAATATACTCTCCATCGGGACCTGTTGCAGGTTCTAAGACAGTACCACTACTTCCTGCAGTCATAATAAATCCAGCATAATATTTCCCTTGATCCAAAGTTACTTTCTTTCCACTTTCGTTGCCATATGGTGCTGTAAAGGGTTCTAAATACACCTCTTTGCCTGCAACATCACCTAACTCAAAGAGAGAGCCCATTTCTCCTAAAACAGGTGTCTCTGCTTCTGAGTAGTGAAGATATGTTACCGTTGGGAATATTTTTGTATCGTATGATATTCTAAATCTCTTCCCA
>JAQWFF010000052.1 GCA_028704525.1 Candidatus Dojkabacteria bacterium
CACCCACTCTATATTCTTTTGGCTACTATTAAATATATTCAATTGGGGAGCAAAAACAGCCTTCTCCTTGCCAAATATCTCCTCAAGTTTAGGGATTAGAGACCTAAATTTGAATCTCTGGAACACTTCCAATACATTTCTCCTATCAAAATCTCTCATAAGACACGACTCAAGCAAGATATCTATACCAACCTCTTGCTCTATCCTTGCCAATTTCCGACTCAATTCTGCTTGCTCTATGCCTTCACCAAATAACACCTGAAGTCTTGGTTTTAGTTTTGTTAGATTCTTATATATAGTATCCATATCCTCATATTCTTTTAGAAGCTCTACGGCCGTTTTATCCCCTATACCCTTGATTCCTGGTATATTGTCTGATGCATCTCCCACTATTGCTTTGTAGTCAACTATCTGATGAGGATATACACCTAAATATTTAAATACCTCTTCCGAGTCATACGCCACAAGATTACTAAAGTTACCAGATGGAAGACACACCTTTACATCACCCCTAACCAATTGTAGAAGATCCCTATCCCCACTCAATATATATAATTCCAAATTTTCATCTCTCCATTTTCCACTATCAACCATTTTCGATATTGTTCCCAATATATCATCTGCCTCAAAACCATTCTTCTTTATAATCGGGATATTAAACGCCTTTAGGACATCCTCTACAAGAGGAAATTGGTCTATAAGAGACTGGTCTGTAGGAGCTCTTGTCCCCTTATAATCAACAAATTCCAAGTGTCTAAATGTTGGTTCACTTGTATCGAAAGCACAAAGTACATACTTTGGCTCAAACATTTTGAGTGCAGAAAGCAACATAACAGAGAAACCATATACGGCATTAACCTGTACACCATCGTCTGTTTGCAGGTTTTGTGGATATGCATGGAAAGCCCTATGCACTATTGCATTAGCATCTATAGCAAGAAATCTATCCTTGGATGTCTTTTGTAGGTTCATAGTAGTAGTTTACAACAACTAGAAAAGGGCATCAAACTCCTCTCTTGTAACTACCTCTTTTTCCAAAAGCATATTTACAAGCTTTTCAACATATTCACTCTTCTCTTTGAGAAGTTTCTTGGAATATTCATATGCTTCATCAACAAGTTTCTTAACTTCTTGATCTATAGTCTCAGCTGTTTTCTCACTGTATTCTCTCCCACCACCATACGTATATCCTAGATGCTTTGTCTCTTCCATATCACCATACTTGACCATACCAAGCTTCTCACTCATTCCATATTGCATAACCATCTCCTTCGCAACAGCTGTAATATGCTCTATATCATTAGATGCACCTGTAGATATGTCTCCCAAGAACAACTCTTCTGCTACCCTTCCTGCAACGCCTGTTTTCAACCATGCAAGCATCTGCTTCTTAAAGAGGAACGTTGTATCTTTCTCTGGAAGATATACTGTTACACCACCAGACATGCCTCTTGAGATAACAGATACCTGCTCTACTGGATCTGCACCCTCTGTAAATTTAGCAACTATTGCGTGTCCTGCCTCATGGTATGCAGTCTTTTTTATATCATCCCCTTCTTTATCTCCTTTTTTCTTTCTTCCAAGTTTAACCTTTAGATATGCCTCCATGATATCCTCTTGATTAATCTTTTTTCTATCTTCTCTGGCTGCCATTATAGCCGCCTCATTCAAAAGATTCTCTAAATCAGCACCAGAATATCCAACAGTTTTTTTAGCAAGTAAGTCCAAATTTACACTCTTCTCAAACACCTTATTCTTTGCATGTACATCCAATATTGCTTTTCTTCCTTTACAATCAGGCATATGTACAACAACCGTTCTATCAAATCTCCCAGGCCTAAGTATTGCAGGATCAAGCACATCTGGCCTATTTGTAGCGGCAAGAACTATCATATTCTCCCTTCCTTCTAATCCATCCATCTCTACAAGTATCTGATTTAAAGTCTGCTCTCCAGCACCAGAGTGAAGAACAGTCCCCCTCTTTTTTGCTACAGCATCTATTTCATCAATAAATATGATACATGGAGATGCACTTCTTGCTTTCTTGAAAAGGTCTCTAACTCTAGAAGCACCTGCACCAACAAGCATCTCTTCAAATTCTGAACCAGATGTATGAAAGAATGGTACTCCTGCCTCTCCTGCAACTGCTTTCGCAAGGAGAGTCTTTCCTGTTCCTGGAGCTCCTGTTAAAAGAACACCCTTTGGTATTCTTGCTCCTGCTTCTATATATTTTTTAGGATGTTTCAAGAAATCAACAATCTCTGTTAACTCTTCCTTAACCTCTTCTATACCTGCCACATCATCAAATGTCACGCCTGTTTTCTTCCCAAATAGTAATCTTGCTTTGCTCTCTCCAAAATCCATAATCTTTCCCCCAGATGCTTGCATATTCTTAATCATTACATATACCAGTATTAATCCAGAACCCAGAAGAACAAATGTTAATATATCACCAATTGTTATACCAATCTTTGGTTCATAGAAGTCATTTTCCATTGTTTTGATATCAATTTGAGAGTCTGCAAGAATCTGATAGAAATTTGCACCCTCTGGAATTAGAGCATAAACATATTTATCTACATTACCCTCCCCTTTTAACTTCAATGTTACAGAATCATCCTTAAGGATTATTCTTTCATATTTCTTCTCTGATATTTGAGTTACTATTGTACTAATAGCAACCTCATCTCCTTTTGTATTTAGATTCCTAAAAAATACTACAGCCCCTGTTATTAAAAGAGATATAACTACCATTGAGATTATATTTATTATCCCAAAACCTTTTTTCTCAGGAATTTTCCTTATATCAATTCTAATAACCTTTTTCTTCTTGTCGTCTTTTTTCTCCATGTAATGTATATACAAAATATTAAAAAATATATGGTGAGAGGTGGGATCGAACCACCGACCTTGGGTTTATGAATCCCATGCTCTAACCAACTGAGCTATCCCACCATATCGTTGAACTTTGATATTATACCAAAAATAGATTGTAAAAATATATTAATTTGCCTTCCCTGAGTATGTACCTAACTCCGTATTTATCTTTATGCTATCACCTTGCCTTATAAACATAGGAACGTGTATTTTATATCCAGTCTCAAGTGTTACCTCTTTTGTAGCACTATTTGCTGTATTACCTTTAACTGTATCTGTTGCTTCTACAACCTTAAGTATTACCGTTGGGTTTTCTTTAACAGATAGTACTTTTCCCTCATACATCATTATCAATACCTTTTCTCCTTCTTTTAAGAAATTAATATAATTACCTAATATATCTTTCTGTATCGATACTGTCTCATAGGTATCAGAGTCCATAAAGTATGCACTATTACCATCGGAATATAGATACTGCATATCCTTTGTTTCTGGTTCTATATATTCAACCTTTGCTCCTGCTTTAATAGTTCTACTTAGGACCATACCACTTTCTAAATTTCTCATTTTCATAATGATTAAACCACCCTGTCTTCCTTGGGTTTTTAACTGTCTATCTATTAGGTAGAAGAATTTACCATCCTCTACTATGTACATTCCTTTTACTGGTTGATTTGTTAATGGCATATGATATAGTAATAAAATATTTACAAGATGTGATTTTATCACACCTTTTTATATAATTAAAGTATAAAAATATGCCAGAACCTACAGATTCTATTGATGATAAAAGAGAAATACTTTTTACATATGATCAGATACAAGAAAGAGTTACAGAGCTCGCAGACGAGATAAAGGAAGATGTCGATGTCAATAATTTAGTTCTTGTTGGCGTATTAAATGGTGCGACCTTTTTTGCTACTGATCTTGCAAAGAGATTTAACAATCCAAATGTAAAGGTAGATTTCATTTCTATATCAAGTTATGGAAAGAAAAAAGAATCGTCTAAAAAGCCTGAAATTCATTGCGATTTAAAGAACTCTATAGCAGAAAAAGATGTTGTTATTGTTGAAGATATTATAGATACAGGATATTCAATGGAGATATTATTAGACATACTACAGGCAAGAAGACCCAAATCACTTAAGGTATGTACATTACTTTCTAAGCCAGAGAGACGGGAAGTCGATGTGCCAATCGATTATATTGGATTTACGATTAACAATTACTGGGTAGAAGGATATGGATTAGACTCAGAAGAAGAGTCTAGATGTTTTACCAATATAGTTAGGAGAATATAAAATGGTTGCGGGGGTCGGACTTGAACCGACGACCTTCAGGTTATGAGCCTGACGAGCTACCACTGCTCTACCCCGCGATAATGCCCATGATTATATCACAATTAAATTCCTGAGAGTATAAAGTCTTTC
>JAQWFF010000053.1 GCA_028704525.1 Candidatus Dojkabacteria bacterium
ACTTGGGCAGATAAATCTTGCTGATTATGAAGAAGTTAATAAACAGTTAGATCCAAGTAGTATAGAGATACTAAAGAAAATAACTCCTGGGGAGTATGTAGTACATAAAGATCACGGTATAGGGAAATTTACAGGTATACAAGAAAAGGATAATGGATACTACATTAATATATCATACGCTGGAGAAGACAAACTCTTTGTACCACTATCTGCATCAGAGAAAATTACAAAGTATATAGGTGCAGGGAAGGCTAGACCTATACTAACAGGTTTAAACAGTGGAAATTGGAAGAGAATATCAAAAAAGGCATCAGAGCGTATAGAGGAAATAGCAAAAGAGCTTCTTGGTATATATGCGCTAAGGAAGATTAGCCACTCTCCTTTTAGAATACTAAAAGATGAAGATATGGGAAGTTTTAGAACCTTTGTAAACGGATTCCCATATAAAGATACAGATGACCAGATACTTGCAACAGAGCATATTATAAAAGATTTCCAAAGTGGCAAACCTATGGATAGACTTCTTGTAGGTGATGTAGGATTTGGAAAAACAGAAATAGCTATGAGAGCAATGTTCCCTGTTGTAGAGAATGAATATCAAGTAGTATTCCTTGCTCCAACTACAATACTTGTACAACAGCACTTGGCAGTATTAAAAGAGAGATTTAAAAACTATCCGTACAATATACAATCTCTGTCTCGCTTCTCTACAGACAGAGAAAGGGAATTGGTTCTAAAAGGATTACAAAATGGTACTGTAGATATTGTTGTAGGAACACATACCTTGCTTGGAAATGATGTCAAATTTAAAAATCTTGGTCTTCTTGTAATAGATGAAGAGCAAAAATTCGGTGTAAAGCAGAAAGAAAAGATAAAAGGGGCAAGAGTAGATACAAATGTACTTTCTTTAACAGCTACACCAATCCCTAGGACCCTAAATATGGCCTTAATGGGGATTAGGGATATAACAGTACTTGCAATACCACCACAAGGGAGGAAAGAGGTATACAACCACTTTGAGAAATTCAATTGGGATAGTGTACTTAAGGCAATAAAGGAGGAGATAGAAAGAGGCGGTCAAATATACTACCTTCATAATAGAATAGGTACTATTGAGAATATATATAACAAATTAGCGGAAATATTCCCAAAGAATAGTATATCGATAGCACACGGGAGAATGGGTACAAAGTATCTTTCAGAGACAATGAAAAGGTTTGTAACAGGGGAAATAGATATACTAATATGTACAACCATTATTGAAAATGGATTAGATATCCCAAATGCGAACACACTTATAGTAGATGATGCATCGAAACTAGGACTGTCACAGATGTATCAAATTAGAGGAAGAGTTGGAAGATCACTGCAACAGGCACATGCATACTTTTTCTTTGATAATCTAGGTGAAAATGCAAGGTTGAGACTAGATGCACTAGCAGATTCTCAATCATTAGGCTCTGGATTTCTTCTCTCAAATAGGGATTTAGAGATAAGAGGGGCAGGGGATATACTTGGAAGAAATCAATCGGGAGCAATCAACTCAATTGGGTACGGATTGTATACACAGATGCTCGCAGAAAGTATAGAGAGATTAAAAGTCAAGACCTGTTAAAAAACATTATGCCCATAGCATCCCTTTGGGTAAATATTTTTCACTTGTGCAAACCGATATCTTTCATCTAGTATATACCATGTCGTCGGTACTATATCGTAAATACAGGGCACAAGACTTTGACCAACTAGTTGGTCAATCTCACATAACAAAACTTCTTAAAAATGCTGTTAAATCGAACCAAATATCACAAGCATATCTATTTGTAGGCTCAAGAGGCACAGGGAAAACCAGTACAGCAAGAATACTCACAAAGGCTGTAAACTGCCTTAAACCAAAGGAAGATGGAAATCCATGTAATGAATGTGAGATATGTAAAGGGATAACAAATGGAACACTTATGGATCTCATAGAGATAGATGCAGCATCAAATAGAGGGATAGACCAGATAAGGGAGCTCAAGGAGAAGATAGGGTTCTCTCCGGCAGACAGCAAATACAAAGTATATGTAATAGATGAGGTACACATGTTAACCACAGAGGCTTTCAACGCACTTCTAAAGACATTAGAAGAACCACCAAGCCATGTCATATTCATTTTGGCCACAACCGATGTACACAAACTGCCCCCAACAATACTCTCTAGATGTCAGAGATATGATTTCAGATTGGGTACAGCGGATGAGATAGAGAGATTGATAAAGGATATAGCATCAAAAGAAGGTATAAAGATAGACAAAGAGGCATTAAATATCCTTGTTCAAAATGCAAAAGGAAGTTACAGAGATGCACTCTCTCTTCTTGATGTAGTATTCAGTGGACAAGACGGTGGAGTAAAACATATAACAGAGAGAGAGGTACGTAACATACTTGGCCTTCCAGAATTCGACCAAGTTATATCACTCCTAAAGAATCTAACAGCAGGAGTAGGTATAAGATCATTAGAAATAGTAGAAGATTTGGAGAAGAAAGGTGTAAATCTTCAGCAATTTACAAACTATACATTAGAAATACTTCGAGAAATACTAGTTCAAAAGATAAAGGGAACAACATCTAAAGAATACGACTTTACAAAAGACATAGACTTAAAAACAATACACAAACTAATAAACCTATTCTTGGATGCAGAAAACAAAATCAAATACGCAAATAATCAAGCATTAGTACTCGAAATGATAATACCAGAGATGGTTAGAACAGATGTAGAAGAGATAAAGATAGTAAATAAAGATGTAAAAAAGAAAATACAAAAAACCAGAGAGGTATCTGAAGAATCATCGGAAGAAGAAGAGGAAGAGGATACAGACGATGAAAGTGTAACAGTAGAGGATATAAAAGGTAAGTGGGAGACATTTATAACAGAAATAAAACCATTCAATGGTCATTTATATGCCTTCCTCGGAGGGGCAAGGATAAAAGATTTTAAAGAAAAAACCTTGACGATAGAGGTCCCATTCTCATTCCATAAAGACAGAATAGAGATTCCAAAAAGCAGGGATATAATTTGTCAAACATTTAACAAAGTATACGGTACAAACTGTAAGGTAGTATGTAATGTTAATGAAAATTGTAAGCCCAAGAAACAATCAGAGCCAGACTTTGTACTTAGAAATCTCCCAACTAAGAAACCTTCACAAGTCAAAGAGGAAGCCAAAGAAAAGAAACCAAATATAGAAGCCATATTCGAAGGTATGTAATATATGCCCAGTTCCTCATTTTAATGTATAATATCAAAGTGAATAGCAATTATTTAATCTTTTTTAACATACTATATGATAAACCCAGGTGAATTATTCAGAATGCAAAATGAAGCTAGAAAAATGCAAAAAAAACTTCGTGAGAAAAGAATAGTAGGCGAATCAAAAAACGGTCTTGTTACACTATATATGAATGGTGCACAGGAATTTGAAGACATATATATAGATGAAGAACTCCTTTCTCCAGACAAACTAGATCAGATTAGAAAATCTTTTAAAGAAGCATTTAAAGAGTATCAAAAGAAACTCCAAAGAGAAATGGTTCAAGATATGGACATAAGTCAATTAAAAAATATGTTTAAGTAAATATGTCTGTACTTCCTAAGTCTGTAGAAAAGGTAATAGATGAATTTAGTAAAGTACCAGGTATTGGTCCGAAATCAGCATCACGTATTGTATACCACTATCTTCGATCTCCAAATAAAGATGCAACAAAGCTATCAGAAGCATTAAAAGAAATGGATGATAAGGTAAAATACTGTTCTAAGTGTTTCAATGTCTCAGAAAAAGAAGAGTGTGACATATGTTCTAGTAAATTAAGAAAAAATGACAAACTATGTGTAGTGGAAGAACCATTGGATGTAGTAGCATTTGAGAATTCAGCTGTATACGATGGCCTGTACTTTGTCCTGGGAGGTGTAATATCTCCTGCAGACGGCATAGGAGCAGAGGAGATAAGGTTTAGAGAATTAGATAGTAGAGCACGAGAGCTATTATCTAAAAATGACAAATTAGAAATTATAATAGCAACAAACCCAAGTCTAGAAGGAGAAGCAACAGCCAACTATATCCAGGATCTGTTTAAGAATTTTGTTAAAGAGGGTAAAATAGAAATAACAAGACTTGCAATGGGGTTACCAACTGGAGCAGATTTAGAGTATGCAGATAGATTAACTTTAAAAAGAGCACTAGAAGGGAGAAGAAATATTTAATAATTATAAAAATGAAACTATACTCAACATTAGATAGAAAAAT
>JAQWFF010000054.1 GCA_028704525.1 Candidatus Dojkabacteria bacterium
TCAGATAAATCCCCCTGGGATCTCATTTCATCTAGGGTATCTGTTATTTTTTTCTTAAGTACATCTTCTCTATACTTTAAGTCCTCTTTTAATTTGTTTAGACCCTCTTTAGTGGTCTTGTATATTTCGTCCATATTTATTGGCAAGACATAATATTATGAGTTGTTAAAATTGTCAAATAGGAATAAACCTGTAGTTACCGTTTAAAAGGGAGCTTTTATATGATAAAATTAGCATCGAAAAGATATGCCGCTATCGTCTAACGGTTAGGACACAGGATTCTCAATCCTGCAATCGGGGTCCGATTCCCCGTAGCGGTACCATAATATTTTAGATATTTCATAAATGGAACGAATTTTTGATGTAAAAACGTCTAAGAATGAGAAGGTAATAGGTTTTTATAATAAAGCGATGAAGGAGCTTTCAGAGTTTTATGAAATTAATTGGATAGATCATATGCCTAAAATATTTTTAGTTCCTGATAGGAAAACGTTTAATGAATTGTATAACAAGGAAACTGAGAGTTGGGTTGTAGGAAGTACAATGAATTCTAGTGATACCTTCTATGTATTAGCACCAGAATCTTATGAGGAAGAAAGTAATCATAAGTATTCAGATGGAGAATATTTTAGATTAATAAAACATGAATTAAGTCATCTTTTTTCTCGAATTTTATTCAATGGCTATAATCCAAAATGGTTTACAGAAGGAATAGCGATATATAGCTCTGGGCAACTCGCAGTAAAGAGAATTCCGAAGAAATTTAATAGTTTTTTAGATTTCCATAATAAAGCTGGTGCTGGTATATATGCTGAATCTGGATTTGCTATTGAAATATTGATAAAGAAAATAGGTAAAAAGAAATTCTTAAAAATGTTGAAAGATATTAAACCGCCAGTTACAAGAAAATATTTTAAAGAATATTTTAAGAAAAACTTTGATATAGATTTAACTTATAAATGGTTTAACAAAAATCTATGAAATTTGACATATTAACTATATTCCCAGAGTCTATAAAGGAATATATAAATACAAGTATATTAAAGATTGCACAAGACAAGGGTTTGGTTGAAATTAATGTACACAACCTTAGGGATTGGGCTAAAGATAAACATAGAACTACAGATGATACACCATTTGGTGGTGGTCCTGGTATGGTTATGAAAGTGGAACCAATCTTTAATGCTCTAAAAGATTTAAAAGAAGAAAATACAGTAGTTGTATTAACATCCCCTAAAGGAGAGAAGTTAGTACAGAGCAAATTACAGGAATTATCTGAGAAAGATGATTTACATCTGATAATCATATGTGGAAGATATGAAGGACTTGATCAGAGGATACATGATAATCTTGTAGATTATGAATTTTCAATAGGTGATTATGTACTATCAGGTGGAGAACTCCCAGCACTTGTACTTGTGGAGGGTGTTACAAGATTAGTATCTGGCGTATTAGGAAATGAAGAATCTTTGGTAGATGAATCATTCAATGAAGATAAATTAGATTATCCTCAATATACAAAACCTTCCACATTTAATGGATGGAATGTTCCAAATGTCCTACTCTCTGGTAATCATAAGGATATTACTAATTGGAGAGAGCAAAATAGAGGAAAGTAATATTGATATGTTAATCAGAAGATGAGTATACTAATAATATAATTTCTTTATATATTATTATGGAAGAGAAGACAGTAATACAGGAAACAAAAAAGGTTTCCAAAGCCCCACTGGCTATCCTTATATCATTTCTAATACTTATAATCTTAGGATTATGTGTATTGGTTGTTGGTATTAAGAGTAATTGGGACTTTAAATCATTTGATTTTAGAACGCTATTTACTAAGGTAGCAACAGAGGTTGAAGAAGAGGAAGAGAAAGAGATTACAAATGATGGATGGGGATTATTCAAACTGCCACAATATGGGTTCTCTGTAGAGATTCCTGATTACAAATATAAACAGACACTTGGTACTGGATATGATAGACAAGATGTATACTCTTTCTGGGAGGTTAGACACTCTACAAAGATAGAGGGCCAAGGTACGTATTATATTGATAATGCATATATAGAGACAATTACTTTAACATTCTATCCTATGTCATTACCACAAAGTGTAGCTTGTGGACAGGGATGTGTAAATGAGCATGTTATTAATATAGATGTATATGAAAATAATGAGGAGGGAGAATTCTCTGATATAAAGAAAGTATGGGAGGATGAATATAAAGATACATATGAATTAGATAGCATGGGAAATTACTCTGGAGAGATGACAGAGAAGTGGGGGTTAAATGTCTGGAAGTATGACTCTGAATTTATAGGAGGGGAAGAAGAGGGATATTTTATTGTAACAGATGACTTTATATATCATATGTACTACTTCATATCTCAGTCTCCAAAAGCTTCACTTGATATAGCAAACAGCGTATTTGACTCAATGAAATTCGGGGAATAAAAAATATTGCTTACATTTTTTAAATAGAATATACTATACGTCTATATAGTATTACTTTATACGACTATGAATAAAAAAATATTGTTAACAGAAGAAAAGAAAGAAGAATTAGAGAAGGAATTAACTCATCTAGAAGGAGAGAAGAGCAAAGAGGTTATGGAAAGTCTAGAGCAGGCAAGAAGAAATGATGTAAGTGAAGACACAGAAGGATTGAATATGGTATTACAAGAGAAGGAAGAGATAGAAAAGAAGGTATTTGATATTAGGAGAATATTAGCCAATTTCAAACTTCTAACAAAGAAGAAGTGTACCCCAGGGAAGATTAGTATAGGCTCAAAAATAAAAGTATTAAGAGATGGAAAAGAATCAGAATTAAGAATAGTATCATCTGTAGAAGCGGATCCATTAAAGAACTATATTTCTGATGAATCTCCACTTGGGAAAGCATTGCTTAAATCTAAAGTTGGACAAACAGTTAGATTAAAGATAAATGATAATAAGGTTGAATATAAAGTATTGGAAGTTTGTTAACCTAGTTTCTCATCTAAGTCCTCAATCTTGACTCTTTCTTGTTTCATTGTATCTCTGTCTCGTACTGTAACGGTATTGTTTTCTAATGTCTCGTAATCTACAGTTATACAGTATGGGGTTCCTATCTCATCTTGATATCTATACCTTTTCCCTATATTTCCTCTATCATCCCATACTAATTTGAAGTTATCTGATAGAGATTCAAATATATCTCTAGCTTTTTGTGTAATCTCTGGTCTATTTGATACTAATGGGAATACAGCAGCTTTGTATGCAGCAATATTTTTGTTAATGTGTAGTACAGTTCTCTTCTCTCCATTTACCAAGGTTTCTTCGTCATATGCATCAAGGAGAAGCATTAGAAGTGTTCTGTCTACACCTCCAGACGTCTCGACTATCCAAGGGATATACTTTTCTCCTGTTTTAAGGTTTGTATATGACAAATCTTGTCCAGAGAATTTCCCATGTTGTGTTAAATCGTAATCTCCTCTCCAATGTATTCCCTCATTCTCTGCCCATCCCCAAGGTGTATTGTATTCTATATCTACTGCTTTTTTTGCATAGAATGCTAATTTGTCCTTAGGATGTTCATAGAATCTCAAATTTTCTTTCTTGTTGTATAACTCTGTATAGAATTTCATTCTTTCCTCTTTCCAGTATTCAAACCATTTATCCATTTCATCTGGATGTACAAAGAATTGTAAATCCCATTGTTCAAACTCTCTGCTTCTGAATGTTAATTTACCTGGAGTAACCTCATTTCTAAATGCCTTTCCTATCTGTGCAATACCAAATGGAATTTGTTGTCTTGTACTATCTACAACATTTTTAAAATCAAGATATATATTTTGACATGCTTCGCCTCTTAAATATGCAGGAAATTTTTCTCCTTCTATGACACCAATTTCTGTTTTAAAGAGAAGGTTGTATGACCTTGGGGAGGTTAATTCTATTGAGCCACAAGATTGACACTTTTTATCTAATATATCCTCCGTTCTAAATCTTTGATGACACTTTTTACATTCAACTACTTCATCTCCAAAGTTTTGAATATGTCCAGATGCTTCCCATACCTTAGGATGTGTAATTATTGCGCCATCTATACCAACAACATTTTCTCTTTTATCAACCATATTCTTCCACCAGTATCTTTTGAGGTTGTTTTTCATTTCTACTCCAACAGGTCCGTAGTCAAAGAAACCACCTATACCACCATATATCTCAGAGTTAGGATATATTATTCCTCTTCTTTTACATAA
>JAQWFF010000055.1 GCA_028704525.1 Candidatus Dojkabacteria bacterium
ATTACCCCATTTGAGTTGGATCTGTCCCCTCTTATTTTCTGATTTGTCTCCACCGTTTATATTTCTATTCCAAGCTTGGAAAGATAAACCTCCTACGTGGGGATTATTTTTAAGGGGATTCTTACATAGGAAGTCAATTGCTTTTTGGATTGGGACAAGGTGCCCATTTTCTAAGTCCCCATAATAAACAAATTCTGCAGGTTTATGTCCTGTGGAGCCCGTCTCTAAGAATCTCTTCAATAGAACAGTGCAATTTATGTCAAAAAACTCTTGCATAGTTGCTATTCTCTTTGGGTGTAGTTTTTTTATCTCTCTTGCACTTAATCTATCACTTACCTGACCTGATCCATCAGGAGTCCCATCTCCCCAAATAAAGTTTTCAATCTCTTGGCATATAAGATAATCAGCAGAAAGTTTAGTTTTAATATAGCTAATAAATTCAGATATTGGTTCTTGGTGAACACTATTACCTGACCCTTTCTTTACACTTATATAAAAAATATTGTTTTTGATTACGACTTCAATATCACTTTTGAAAACAGTTCCTAGTTTTTCTGCCTTTATAGTGTCATCTTCCTGGATAGTAGGGTACAAGGAGGTGATTAATTTCTGCATATTGGAAGTAAGATCTGAGAATCGCTGCTCATTAAGTGCTTCTACAATTAAAGTTTCGTTATCAAATCCGTCCTTAGACATTAGTTTCCAGAGTCTACTAATATGTTAGATATTTTAACCTTTAAAGCTTTTGCAATTTTCTCTAAATTCTTAATAGAGATATTTCTTTTACCTCTTTCTACGGAGCTTATGTATGTACGGTGTAGGTTTGTTAGATCTGCAAGATCTTCCTGGCTGAGCGATCGCTCGGTTCTCAAATCTTTTATTGTTTTCCCAACAGCTTTTGTTATTTCCATCAATACAGAATTATCTTCTTTTGTGCTAAAAAAGTCTACACACTTTAAGTCACATTTTTCCTAGACTTCCTTCCCCCTTACTGGTACCTTCCTTCTAATGAAAGATACCAATGAGTTAAAATATGTTCTCTATGCTAGAAAATCCTCAGAATCAGATGAAAGACAAGCCATGAGTATAGATGGACAACTCATGGAAATGAAAGAAAAGGCAAAAAGAGAAAAGATAAATATAGTAGAAATAGTAACTGAATCTCACTCAGCAAAAGAAACAGCCCAGAGACCAAAGTTTAACTATGTCTTAGACAATCTATATAAAGGAAAATACAATGCCATTATTACATGGGCACCAGATAGACTATCTAGAAATGCAGGAGACCTAGGAAGAATTGTAGACCTAATGGATCAAGGTAGGCTAGAACTAATAAACTGTCACTCACAAACATTCTCTAATAATCCAAATGAGAAATTCTTACTAATGATACTCTGTTCTCAAGCAAAACTTGAAAATGATAACAGAGGTATTAATGTAAAAAGAGGACACAGAAATAAATGCCAAAGTGGTATTAGACCTGGACCAGCTCCAATTGGATATATAAATATATTGAAATGGAAAAGGATTTCATCTGTAGAATTTGATAAAGAAAGAGCACCAATAGTAAAAGAAATGTTTGAAAGAGTAGGATATGAAGGACACTCAGGAAGAGTGATAAGAAGATGGCTAAGAAGTATAGACTTTAAAACACCAAGAGGATGTGAAATGTCATTAGGAAGAATATTCGCAACTCTTAAGAACCCATTCTACTATGGAGAATTCCATTTCGGAGGATATTGGTATAAAGGAACATACCAACCATTAATATCTAAACAGCTGTTTGATAAGGTACAAATACAATTAGAAACAACACCTAAACAATGGAATAAACAGGTATTCCCATTTAAAAAGATATGTACATGTGCTAGTTGTGGATCAGGAGTAACAGCAGAAATAAAATATAGAGTACTTAAATCTACTAAAGTAAATACACATATCTATTATCACTGTTGTAGATCTAAAGATGAGAAGTGTAGAGAACCATATATAACTGAAGATGAAATGATTAATCAATTAATATCGTTACTTCCTCAGATGAAATTAGACAAGAAATATCTACTCAAAGAATTCAATGATGAGATAAAGAGAGTAAACAATATGAGAATGATAATAGAAGATAGTAATTACAAAGGAAAAGAATTAACACCACATAATGGTAAAGAAGAGATACATACAACCGATGAAATGATTAAGAACTACCTGTTACATATACTACAGTTTGGTAATCCTCAAGAGAGGTTAAGGATATCAGAGGGAATTAAATCTAAATTTATATTAGGTGATAGGAATTTATCAATTGTTAATTAGATAGATTAAGACCATATGATCCATTTATGATACTTACCAGACTAGTCATCTCATCTATAATAATTTCTCTAGCCTCTGAATATTCCCCAAGAATATCTGCTGTTTCTGAAACTCTATTAGTTCCCCATGCATATTCTTCGAATAATTTTGTTAAATTTCTCTTTGTGATAGAGCTACCTTCTATGCCATTCAGGGATAAAGTTAAAGAGTACTCTTCTTTCGAGAATTCTGCTTTTGCTTCACTCTCAGTCATATTTTCAAGTAGATAGAGATAATGTTTATATTGACTTGCAATCCTATGTGCATCGTTAAAGTCTCTTTGTGCAGTTAGACGTAGAAGGGTAAGTTCGTTATATTCTTTTAAATATGCTGTTAGTTTTATTAAGGATTCTCCCAACCCAGGATCAGAAATACTTGAAGCTATTGTTAATAGCTGTTGTATCCTCTCTCCACATGTCTTGCATTGATTGTATGAATAGGTATATTCCCATTCAAGTGCTGCTTCGCAAGTCTGGACAAAATGTTCAAATTTGTCGCTACCACAAAACCTATATTCTTCCTGTTTATTGTAAACTTTTAACCATATTTCATTATAGACTTCATCCAACTTCTCTCTTAATTTATCACAATCGGAATCTACATTAAATTCCTTAAAACAACTTTTCTCTTCCAATTCATTCCATGTTGATTCAGCCTGATTGTAAAGCTCTAGAGTAGTTAAGTTGGTACTTCCGTTCACTTTGTATCCAACGGTTTCATAATCGTTTGCGTTATCTTTATTTAATGGATATCCCATTGTTGAGGTGTAGTAGCTTATCTCTAACAGATATTTCTCATAAGTTTCCTTAAAATTCTCTTTTGTTTCATAATCGGGATCTTGAATACGAGCAATAAAATCAAGAGGATTCCCAATTGTGCCTATTATTTGATTTCTAAATATGTAACTTAATCCTCCCAGAGTAATTAAGATAATAAAAATAATTATTGGAAGAACAAATCTTTTCTTGTTTTTACTTTTTTTATTCTTATATCCGCATTTGGGGCAGATCAGAATATTTTTTTCTAATTCTTTACCACATTGTGAACAAAATCTTTTCATAGCCTTATTTTGGGGAAGATAAATTTAATTGATATGCCCCATTAACTACACTTGTGTAGCTTGTAATTTCTTTTTCTAATTCTTCAATAGTACTTGAATAATTGTCTATCATTTCCTCGGTCTCATTGATTGAACCTAACAAAGAATCCATTATAGAGTAATAGTGTTCTACTAGATTCTCCTTTGTTAATGGTTTACCAAAAAGCAAGCTCTTTTCAATTTTATATTCTTCTTTTGCATATTCCCTTTGAAGTTCTGCGTTAGACAACGATTCAACCAATCGAATTCTATCTCTATTAAATGCCATAGGAATATCATTTGCATAAGACTCCCTCATCGCTTTAACTCTTGCAAGAACAAGCTCATTATATTTCTCTAATACTGAAGTTAAGGTCAGTAGGTCTGCCGACAGGGATTCATTACTCATGCTTGAAGAAATTGTTAAAAGCTTTTGAATAATATCATTACAAGACTTACAATCTCTATCACCATAATGATAATTCCAATCTAAGGCTTCTTGGCAAGTAGATATAAATTCATCATCATCCTTCATTCCACAATATCTTGATTCGGAAGCTCTAAAACTTACTTGCCTGCTAATATCTTCGTTAATTGCTCGAAGCTCCTTACGAATTTTATCGCACAGGTCATTCGCATTCATTTGCACATAACAGTTATTATCCTCAATTTCTTTGAGTTTAGTTTCTCTTAGAGTAAGAAGGTCGTACATTTTGGAGTCAACATTCCCTCCAATTGTTGGTTCGAAATCATTGCTGTTCTC
>JAQWFF010000011.1 GCA_028704525.1 Candidatus Dojkabacteria bacterium
TATGCTTGGATTTGATATATTGGCATCTGATATAGACGAGAAAGCAACTTTTATGACAGATGCGAATATAAAATGGCTATCAGAAAAAGGTTATATCACAGATACAAAATATGAGATATTTAATCTTGATGTTACAAATTCTGATAAAAGAATAATAGGGAAACTTAGAAAAACAGATATATCTTGTGTAGTATGTGAACCATATATGGGTCCTGCACAAAAAAGGTTGGTATATCCAAACAGGGCTGATGTATATCTTTCTAGAGTTAAGAAATTATATATTGGACTGCTTGATATACTTGAACAAATCACAGGGAAAGGATTTACATTAGTTCTAATAATACCCTCATATAAAACATACAGAGAATGGAAAACATTTAGTGTAAGAGAGGTATTTAGCAAAAGTTGGGAGATATTAAATACAGATATCTCTAGAGGAAGGGACTTGATGTGGAGTCGTAAAAATAGTATTATCACAAGGAACATTTTTGTTCTACGCAAGAAGTAATTGCGATTAATTAAAATTTTATACACAGTGAAATGTCACATGTAGTAGGAGCTGCAAGTACAGCAAATAGTGGTCATGTAGCAGGTAAGAGGCTTGGAGTAAAGAAATTCGCAGGTCAAGAGGTTAAGGGTGGAAATATTATTGTTAAACAGAAGGGTTCTGTGTATCATGCTGGTCATAATACATATATGTCTAAAGATTTCTCCATACACGCGAAGAAAGATGGGGTAGTCAAGTTTAGAAGGATGTCTGGATTTAAGAGGGGTCAGTACTATATAGATGTAGAATAGTTATTGTAATATATATTATGTCAAAGGCAAGATTTGTACAGATAGAGAGTAAAAATGCCATTCTTGAACTTCTTCAAGAGGGTAGGGACTTTGATAAACTATATATTGCATCTAACGCTTTTAAGGATGAAAAGACAAAAGAGATTGTAAAGATAGCTGGTCAGAAGAAAATTCCAATACTAAAAGTTTCAAGAAAGATAATAACAAGACGACTTAGGTCTTCTAATTGTGAGAGCATTATCGGTTATATGTACTCAGAGAATAATTGGGATTTAGAAGAGCTTTTAGACAAACTGTCTCAGGAGGGTAAGCAACCATTCTTTGTAATATTAGATAATCTTAAATATAGACAGAATATAGCAGCTATAATGAGGAGTGCATTTGGTGCAGGTGTTAATGGAATAATAGTTAATCCTCAGGAAAAAAATATTGTAACGAATGAGACTATTAGAATATCTATGGGTGCTGCAGAAAGAATCCCTCTTGTTGAGATGAATTTATTTAATGCAGTAAAGATACTTAAGAAGAATGATATAAAGGTATGTGCTGTTCATATGGAAGGTATTCCTTTCTATGAGAGTAATCTAAAAGGGCCAGTAGCACTAGTGCTTGGAGCAGAAGATGAGGGTGTATCATCGGGAATTCTTGAGAGAGTTGATAGCAAGATATCTATACCAATGAGAGAGGGTATTGGTTCACTTAATGTAAGTGCAACTGGTGCAATAGTTATATATGAGAAATTAAGACAGGAGGTGTCTTAAAGTAATTTTCCCATTAAATCTTCTAATTCTGAGTGTGTGTTATATCTTATTATTACCTTTCCACCCTTTGTCATCTTTGTGATGTGTGCTGTATATCCTAATTTCTTGCTCAGTGCAACAGAGTATTTATCTGTTTCACTATCTGTTTTCTTCCAACTTCTTGTTGTAGAGCCTTTCCCATAATTAATTTTTCTAACAAGGGCTTCTGTTTCTCTGACACTCATGCCTCTCTTAATTACAAGATCAGCAGCAGCTATTAACGAGACTTTGTCTTTTATTCCAAGGAGGGCTCTTGCATGTCCCTCTGTAAGTTTCTCATTTAATATTTGTTCCTTAACTTCATCTGGTATAGCAAGAAGTCTTATCTTGTTTGTTATAGCTACTCTACTTAAACCCACCTTTTTTGCTATATCGTCTTGAGATATGCCAAATTCATCTTGCATTTGAAGAAATGCGTATCCTTCTTCAAGTGGATTTAGGTCTTTTCTCTGTATATTTTCAATAATTGCAAGTTCTAACATATCCTGTGGGGAAGAATCTTTTA
Organism: Candidatus Dojkabacteria bacterium; assembly: GCA_028704525.1. Taxonomy (GTDB): domain Bacteria; phylum Patescibacteriota; class Dojkabacteria; order SC72; family SC72; genus JAKPKF01. The sequence goes on from JAQWFF010000011.1 coordinate 2,104, forward strand.
TTACAATTGGGATTGATTTCAAACCAGCAAGTTGAGCAGCTCTTAGTCTCCTCTCACCTGCTATTAGGAAGTACTTGTCAGAGTTTTTGTCCTTTGTAACTATGAGTGGTTGTATAACCCCATGTGCTCTTATAGAATCTGCTATCTCAATTAACTCCTCTGGATCTATATGCATTCTAGGTTGGTATGGATTTGCATCTATCTTTGATATATCACAGTTAGGGATATATGCACTGCTTGAATTATCTATTTGATTAGTGCTTATTAATGCAGCTAATCCTTTTCCTAGTCTTTGGGTGTTTTCCATATTTTTAATAATTAAATTAATCTTTAAAACGGGCAATAAATTCAGTTGCTAGTTTTTTGTATGCCATTGCTCCTGTAGATTTATCATCATACTGAAATATAGTTTGGCCATGTGATGGGGCTTCTGAGAGACGTACATTTCTTGGTACTACAGTATCGAATGCAATGTCTTTAAAGAATTCCTTAACATCATTTACTACACTTCCAGAGAGCTTTGTTCTAGAGTCGTACATTGTTAATATAACACCTCCAATTACGAGAGATGGATTTATACCTTTTATCAGTTTTGTTGTCTCTATAAGTTGTCCTAGACCCTCTAAAGCGAAATATTCACACTGTATAGGTATAAGGAGGGTTTGTGCAGCACTTAGTGCATTAATAGTTAATAATCCAAGTGAAGGAGGACAATCTATAATTATATAATCAAAGTCTTCTGTTATAGAAGAGAGGGCTTTTTTTAGAAGATTCTCTCTAGATAGCATATTAACCATCTCTATCTCTGCACCAGCAAGTGAAAGATGTGATGGTACTATAAATAGGTTAGGGGTGGAGGTTGAAACAAATACTGAGGATATAGGTGTTTTATTTACTAATACATCGTATATATTCTTATATGGTGGTTCGTCATTGCTATTCCAATTCTGTTTGTCAAACTGTTGTGTAAATCCTATCCCAGAAGAAAGATTTGATTGTGGATCTAAATCTATCAGAAGAACTTTCTTTTTCTTGTTTGCGAGAGATGCGCCTAGATTAATAGCAGTAGTTGTTTTCCCAACTCCTCCTTTTTGATTTGCAATTACGAATGTCTTCATATTTATATATTAATCTACCACGTTTCACACAATAGTTCTATATACCTTCGTATGTTTCGTGTTTAACTACTCTGAATTGAGAAAATGGATAATATACTATCCAAGCTTTTCCTTTTATAGCACTTTTTTCAATTGGTCCAAATGTTCTTGAATCAGAGCTATGTGGTCTATTATCTCCACATACAAAATATTGATTCTCTCCAACTGTTATTGTTTCTCCCTCATGAAGGAATTCCCCTCCATTTGTATATATAGAATCACTTAAATAATTAATCTCATTAAGCTGTTTGTCATTTAGGAATATGTGACCATCTTTTAACATTACTTTGTCTCCTGGAAGACCAATTATTCTCTTTATAAAATCTTGAGTATCAGAATATTTAAATATTATTACATCTCCTCTTTGAGGATCTTTTAATTTATAAATTACCTTGTTTGCCATTAAATATTCACCATTTTTGTATGTTGGATGCATAGAATTTCCTATAACCTCGTGTGGAGTCATTAAGAAGAGATACAGGACTATAGAGATAACAAGTGCAACAACAACTGTTTCTAGGAAGGATAGTAGAAATTGACCAATAGATGAAAATACAGATGCAATTTTCTCTGTTCCTGTTTTAACATTTTCTTCTTGTTCGTACATAATATTTTGGGCAGATAATATAAAATGGTACCGCTACGGGGAATCGAACCCCGGTTTACAGGATGAAAACCTGTTGTCCTAGGCCACTAGACGATAGCGGCATAACCTTAAGAATAATACAATATATATGATATTTTGTGAAGTTTATTCTCTATCTTTAGCTATCTGTTTTAGTACTTGTTGTTCTTCTGAGAATGTAGCTCTTTGATATTTATTCATTTCTTTATCAAATACATATCTTCTTCTACATTTACATTGTACAAGCATTCTTCTTTCTGATAGATTACCTAACTTTTTACAGTTATTTAAATCACCTGTACAACCTACACATAGTTTTCTTTCTAGGAGTACATCTTGGAATGGTTTTATTATCTTTTTAAACATCTTTTCTAGTATATATATTATATGCCGAGGACAGGACTTGAACCTGCAAGGGATATTACTCCCACTTGCTCCTAAGGCAAGCGTGTCTGCCAATTTCACCACCTCGGCTTACATATAGGGTATATTTTACTAGATTATTGGTTCTTTTAACAGAGAGCATATACTTACTGTATATGTACAGTTCTCATAAACTCCATAATGTTTTGTAGGGCTATCTGGTTTTCAAGTGTTTGATTATGATGAATCAATGTATAGTAATAGCCTTCTATTTTAAAATCAAGGGTATAGCTTATTTGATTATCGCTATCTTCTGCTTTTTGTAAAACAAAAATCTTTGTAGAATCTTCATATAAAATTAAATCGTAGTATGTATAATATAAATTTGCTTTTTGCATTCTTTCCGATTCTTGAGGAATTTCTTCACTCATTGTCTTTTCAATTTGGCGATGACGGAAAGGATTCTTTAATAAAGAAACTTCAACATCAAAAAGATCTCTTTCTAATAGATTATTAGAATTATCAAGTATCGAAATTATATAGTCGCCAGCTTCATTTGAGAAAGTGATGATTCTATCGGAAGGGAGTCCTTGTTCTTCCGCTGATTTGTCAACATTCTCATCCCTGACATACTTGTCAGAAGTTAAATCAAAGGATAGTTTTCCTGCTGTATACATTGTCCCATCTTTTGTGTGATTAATATTGTGTGGTATTGCTGGAATCGATATATAAAGGACTAGTATCAATTGTGCAATTGCTAGTGTTAAGAAAATTATTTTCCAGGTAGCTTTCATTTTTTTATATTTATAATTAACTTTCCTCAATATCACCAAATATTCTTCCATATACTTTTATACAACCATTCTCTTTGTATTTTGCATTCTTAAGTACATCTTCCTGAGATAATGAATCTTTAGGTATATCTTCTCTTAATTCAGAAAAAGGTATATGTCTTTTAGCAGCTTGTACATTATCTGTATTAATATCTTTTAATATAGTTACAGAATCCAATATTGTTTTCATCTCAGGAGTAAATCTATCTAACTCTTCTTTCTTAAGAGTTATTTTAGATAATTCTGCTATGTGTTTTACATCTATTTTCATTTAAGTAACTTTTCTAATATATTTCTTGCTTCATTAGGATTAGCACTACCTTTTGTAGTTTGCATAACCTGTCCTACAAGATATCCCATTGTAGAAGTTTTACCATCTTTATAATCTTGTATAGCTTTCTGATTATTTTTTATAACCTCTTTAATAATGTCTTCTAGTTTATTAGCGTTTTCTGATGATGATTTCTCAAACTTATTTAATTCATCTGATATATCTTTATTATTTTCTAGGCAATCTTTAAGCAACTCTTCTGCTATACCCTTTGTAATCTTTCCTTCTTTAAACTTTACAATTAGTAATGCCAAATCGTTTATATCTACATCTTTTCCTATGGCATATACAGTCCCCATTAACCAATTTGCTGCTTGTATTCCTGCTTCCTTCTCATCTAAACTTTCCTTAAGTTTATTAAATAATTTCTCAAAATATTCGGAGTTTTGTTTAGAAGAAGATATAACCTTAGATGCATACTCTGAGACACCATACTCTCTTGTATATCTTTCTATCTTCTGCTCTGGCAGTTCTACCAACTCCTTAGATATCCTATCTATATCCTGTTTTGATATCTCTATAATTGGGATGTCAGGATCGGGCATATATCTGTAATCATCAGCAGTTTCTTTGCTTCTTTGGAACTCTGTAATCCCTTTATCTGCATTCCATCCTCTTGTTTGTTGCATTATCTCTTTCCCATTTTCTTTCTCCTCTATTAGTCTTTTAACTTCATACGCTATTGATTTTTCTACTGCAGTTATAGAACCAATATTTTTAATTTCAACCTTGGCATTTAATTTATAATCTCCTATAGAGAGTATTTTGCCATCTTTGTATTCCCACTTTCCTTTCTCCTGTATAGATATATTCGGTTCACATCTCATTTGCCCCTTTTCCATATCGGCATCAGAGATATTTAAATATCTACATATCTGTCTAATTGCCGTTGCAAAATCTTTTGCATCTCTTGCACTTCTTATACATGGTTTTGTTACTATCTCTATCAAAGGTACTCCAGATTTATTGTAGTCTATAAGTGAATACTCTTTTCCTGTACTACTTTCTGTATGGTGAGTTGATTTGGCGACATCTTCTTCTTGGTGTATTCTCTCAATTTCAATTTTGTTTTGAGAGGGTAGGGTGAGTGAACCATTTGAACATATAGGCTCTTTGTACTGACTAATCTGATATCCTTTTGGCAAATCTGGATAGAAGTAGTGTTTCCTGTCAAAATGAATTTCTTTGTTGATTGTACAGTTTGTAGCCAATCCCATTAGTATGCACAATTCTATTGCTCTTTTATTAGGAACTGGCAGTGCACCTGGAAGACCTAGACATACGGGACATACATGAGTATTAGGTTCCTCTTGAAAGTATCCTGTTTTACAAGAACAAAACATTTTTGATTCTGTTTTTGTCTGTACATGTATCTCAAGACCTATGATTATGTCGTATTCCATAATTAATTATGTTATCAATTATCTTCCTTTTTTGCCAGTACATAGAAGGATGCTCTTCCTCTTCCTTTCTGTTTTAAATATCCTTTTGCAACCATTTCTTGAAGATCTCTGTATGATGTCATAAAAGATATCCCCATCATTTTGGTATATTTATTTCTTGTTATCTTATGATTAAGGTTTATGTAGTCAAGTGCTTGAATTTGTCTTGGATTTAAGGATATTTCTAATGCTCCCTGTCTCTTAACTTTTTTAATATGTGTCTCCTTAAATTCTTTTGATACTTCTATAGCGGTAATTGAAATGGTATATAGAATTGCTTCTATAAATGTTGTTATATCTCTTTTTCCTTTTGATATTCTGAATGCGGATAGTATGTCTTCTGATATATCATTAAATGCTTTAAAGAGAGGTATTATACCATCTGGATTATAACCGAATTGTTTGGTTAAAATTTCAAGTGTTAATATCGCTGTTATCTGATTCCCTACAAAGAATGGCGCTTTATCTATATATTCATACATTAATATAGCCATCTTTATCAATTTGTGATTACTATCCTTTGTATCCTTTATCCAAAAGAATATGTCGTTGAAATATAATACAGGATCAAGTTTTGGATAATAGTCTCGAAGTTTATACCAGTTATCATATATCTCGTTTGGTTTTTCTGAAAATGTTTTCAATTTAGCCAAATCCCAATCTTCAACAATACCTTTCATTGCAAGTTTGTTTAAATGTGAAGATAGATCTATGCTTGGTTTAAGAGAACTGTATTGGCTATATGAAGATATATACTCTTTGACATTTCTAAAGTTTGTGTGAATCTGAAAAGCTTTTCTTTGCGAAGGAAGCTCTTGGCCTCTTTGTATTAATAGGGCTTTGCTATATCCTACAGGGGCACCCACCAACTCTCCCATACATTCTATGTCTTTTGCTCCATACTTTTCTAAAAGGGGTGTTAGATATTTTTCTGGAAGAGGATTGTCTACAATATCTTTTATAGCAAGTTCATACCTTACTATGTATGAAAGTATTAAATTTGATATGTTGTATGATGGTGTTTTCATAGTTTTAAAAGCTGATGGGTGGCTTCGATCCACCGACCTATCCCTTACGAAGGGAGTGCTCTACCAGCTGAGCTACATCAGCATATGTAACATTATTGTAACAAGATAGTCAAGAAAAAGCGAGAGGCGGGATTCGAACCCGTGACCTTCTCCTTGGGAAGGAGACATTCTACCAACTGAACTACTCTCGCATACATTGATTCTACAAAGAAAAAGGGACTATTTCTAGTCCCTTTCAAATCCAAACGAATATTTATCTATTTTGCCAATTCATTTTTAACAATCATCCAATCCTTTCTAAGTTGTTCACCTATGTTTCTTGCTGCATCTGCTGTTACTGCTCCATCTTCTTTTATCTCTTTTACAACATCGTTAACTATATCCATATATTTTGATTCATCAATCTTTTTTCCAAGGCCTTTTATAGCATTTAGTTTCCTTTTTAGTATTGCTACAGCTTTGTTATATAGCTCTGTTGCCTTGTCACTAAAGTCTAGGGCAAGATTCTTTATATCTTCTCTTGTCTCTTTCCCTGATTTTGGAGCAAGCAAAATTCCTGCGGCTGCACCAGCTATAGCACCAACTAGCAACCCTTTAAGGAATGAAAATGTTCTATCTTCTGACATGATATTTTTATTTTTAAATTAGACAGTATATATATTAAAGCTTAAAAAGCTTTATAAGTAAATAGCCGATAACCAGAAAGAGAGATATAGATAGTGCAGCAATTAATATAGAACCAAAAGAGACTCCAGTGGAACTCTCTTGGGCAAGTGTACTTTGCTCTTGTGCGAATGCAAAAACAGTTGATAAGTGTAATATGATCATCGAAAGTAATACCTTTTTCATAATACTATGTTAACATATAGAATATGGTATATCCAGATACAAAGTTAGAGGAAAGTTTATGGTCTGATGGTTATAATATCGTAGCTGGTCTTGATGAAGCAGGCAGAGGACCTCTTGCAGGACCTGTTGTTGCTGGTTGTGTAGTTATTTCATCTCCTAAACAGGTTGTTAGTATAGTTAGAGATAGTAAGAAAATGACAGAGAAGAAAAGAGAGGAAGCCTTTAATCTTATAATGGATACTGCCACTGCATTTGGGTATGGGATAGTATCTTCTGATGATATAGATAGATTAGGTATACAAAAGGCAGTGCTTGAAGCCATGCAAATAGCTCTAGAGGTTGTAGAGGAGAAGCTTGGGAAGAAGGTAGATTATATTATCGCAGATGGGAAAAATATTCTCTCTATTAATAATTATAAGATGAGAAAAATAACTCAGGGTGATCTTCTTCATTACTCTATATCTGCTGCTTCTGTTATAGCGAAGGTTGTTAGGGATAGGATTATGTATAAATATGCAAAGAAATATCCAATATACGGTTTTGAAAAGCATGTCGGATATGGTACTAAGTATCATATGGATATGTTGAAAAAACATGGACCTTGTTCTATACATAGAAGAAGTTTTGCTCCTGTAGACAGATTGATATACAGGGAATCCCATTGACATATATTATGGGTTTATATATCATTTTCTAATTAAGATAATAATTATAAAAAATGGCTAATGCAGAATCTGAAAAATTATCATTTGAAGAAGGACAATTTATACAAGAATTAAGTCTTTTGGAGAATACTATTAGTGAAGCTGGAATAATATTGAATTATAAAAAAGATCCTAGCGGAGCGTATTTAGATAATCCTAGCTGTTATTTAGTTGAGGCATTGAAGGAAGTTTCGTTTATACCAAAAGAAACACCTTTCGACTTAACAAAGATATCTCTTAATTTATATAGAACAAGAGATGGTTATAATCATTTCTACCTATCTAATATAGCTACTCATAATCAAGAGTTAGTTGGATTACCAGGTTCGGTTAGAGCTCCAAGAAGAGATTATTTTGGAGTTTCTTGGATAAGAGATGATAATGGTCAGTTGTCATATCAATTTAGGAGTCAACATAGTGCAAATTTTATAGAAGGAGGAGAGCTTGATTTTAAAAAGAATTGTTATGCAATAAATGTTATGGCAAGTATGTTTAGAGATAAGGGTGGTAAGTTTAGGAATGAGAGGATATTACAGAATCCTAAATAGAAATAGACTTGTAAATATGTCTCTATAAAGATATAATTCCTTTGTTATTTATTAGTGGGGCGCTAGCTCATCAGGTTAGAGCAACTGCCTTTTAAGCAGTAGGTGCTGGGTTCGAGTCCCAGGCGCCTCACCAATCCTCCTTAAATGCTATAATCTACATAATAAGTTTAGAGAATTTTTTATATGATTGTAGTTTCAACTTACAAAAGTCCCGATTTGGATGGAATTGCATGTGCAATTGCATATACAGAATTTTTAAATATTAATGGTATAGATGCAAAGGCTTATTATTTTGGTGATTTAGGATTGGAGGTTAATTTTGTAAAGACTTTTTTATCAGAATTGAAGATTGAAAAACACACAGGTAATTATCATTCTGATGACAGATTTGTTCTTGTAGATACTTCTGACCCAGATGCAATTGAAGAAAGTATAAATGTTGAAAATGTTGTTGAAATTTATGACCATAGAGAACTTATATTTACAGATGCATTTCATAAAGCAAATGCAAAAATTGAGCTTGTAGGGTCTTGTGCAACTTTAATTGCAGAGGAATTTAATAGAAAAGAATTATCTCCAAGTTCTGACTCTGCTCTTCTCCTATATTCAGCCATAATTTCGAATACAGTAAATTTTTTGAATACTGTTACAACTGAGAGGGATATGAAAATGGCAAGATGGTTAAAACAGTTTATATCTATTCCAAAGGATTATATCTATAAGATGTTTAATCATAAATCTAATATAACAAAAGACAACTTATATGAAGTATTGGAACAAGATTTTTCAGTTAAAGAGTTCGGTACAAAAAAAGTTGGTATAGCTCAATTAGAAGTTGTTGAGCTTAAGAAAAAATTTAAGACGTTTAAATCTGAATTTAAATATGCGCTTGAGAGATTAATATCTGAAGATTCTATTGATTATATTTTATTTACTGGAGTAGATGTATTTGAAGGATTTAATATCTTTTATACAGTTGGTGATAATTCTAACAGATTCTTTGCAAAGGTATTGAATACAAAAGAGTTAGATAAGGGTGTTTTATCAGAAGGTATAGTTATGAGGAAACAGATATGGCCGCTAATTGCAAACACGATTAGATAATATCGTTGATATGCTGTTCTACTCTCATACTGTATTAATACCTATTAATGACAAAGGAGATTGTATACTCTTTATGATAAAACCTAATTCTAAAAGCATATTAGTAATTGGTTGCAAAACCGTCTCGTGAGGCTCATTTTCTGAGACTTCTCCGATAGTGATGTATTCTCTCATATCTCCTAGTAAGTTTTTCTGTAATTTGTTGCAAAATAGTTTCAGTTCGCTCAGAATTGCTTTATTAGGTTGTATATTCTAAGTAAGCTGCTTCAATAATTTTCTTTAAATTTCCCGTAATTAATTCCTTATCTGAACTTGAAAGTGTTCCATATGTTCTAAGGAATTGAGTCGTTGGAATAAACGATTTATCGGAACTAATCTTAAGCAATCCATTAATCCCTTCCTTTTTGAAGAGATATTCGTTTAAATCCTGTTCAATAATGTTTTTTTTACTTAAATCTAATATTGTATACACATCAATGGATTTACTTACTCCATCCAAGCTCTTATCTATCGCATTAATAGTATTTCCCGTTACAATTGAATCCTCGATAACGATAAAGTTCCAGTTTTTATATATTCTCTTATCATATTCTTCCAAAATTGGAGGGTTTACTTTGCGTTCTTTTTGATTGTCATAAAAGTTTTTAGGATCATACTTATATTTATAATATGCATAAACAACGGGTAATCCCAGGATTTTGGAAATGTTTTCTGTAAGTATTATGAAATTCTTTTTATAGATATTAGAGTATGGGTATTTAACACCTACGTATAAAACATTTTTATTTCCTTTTATATGTGTATGTATTAATTGAGCTAACGAATTCGAGAATGTTTTCAAGGCAACTACATCACCATATTTTTGCAATGAATACTCATATTTTAATTCGTTATTGACCTCTGTATATAGAGAATAAATCTTCATATAATAAGTATACCATTTCAACATCTTTTGTCAGAATGTTTGAGTTTCAATCTTTCCTAATACATTTGTACTAATATTATTACACTTGTTCTATTCTCATATGGTAACATATACTTCCTAATCGTGAACTATTCTGGAGACGTTTAACTAATTTACCTAATTCTAGCAACTTATTTATAGTTGGTTGCAAAACAGTCTCCGACGGCTCATTTATCTTTATAATATTGTATAATCATTCATGAGTGTTGAGTTACAAAAATTTGATTTTAAGAATCCCAATGCATGGGCTTTAATATCAAAATTCCGTTCGGATTGGGTGAGACAAGTGGCTTCAAAATACGAGATAGATGTTCCCAGATTTATGCTAGGATGTTTGTTGGGAACAATTGTGGGAGATGACTCAAATTGTTTCGGATTATATTGTGCACCTTTTGACGCCAAAATAGCGAAAATAGGGAAAGAATATTTGATAATTCGTATGGGATGGGAAATTGATTTACCTGAAACACCAGTTGAAATTAGAAGAAAATTAGAAGATTTGTTACCAGAGGTTATGGAAAGAGATTGGGGAAAAGAAGAAGACTTCATTACAATTAGAAATAAATGGCATACGGGAATTAGAAATTTTGTAGAGGAGGAAATTTCCAGAGAAAAAGAGTATGAAGAAGCAATTCGCTATTCTTGCGAATGTAACGAGACTCTTAATGAAGAGTATAGTGAGCTTCTATTTGGTGATAAATAAGTGTAGATTTACTGTCGATTCTAATTTTAACAGCTTTTCTATAAAACGATTGCAAAACTGTCTCACTTTCCTCATATTTATATCTATACTTTCTCAGGCCACATCTTTCCTGATATCTTCTCTAATTTATCTCCTACATTCCATTCTTTATATCTTCCTGGATCAACTTCCATATGTTTTTCTTTTCCACTTTCTAACTTTATTACAACAATATATGAAGTTTCTAATCTATCAGTATCAAAATCTCTTCTATCTCTCTTCTCTTTATCTATGATAATACCTTTCCATGCCTGTTTCTTTCCTTTAATTATTAGTGTGATAATTAATACTGTAAAGGGAACAACTATTATAAAGAATAAAACACCAAATAATATCTGTGGTAAATTACTCATAAATATAAATTAAAATATTATTTAATAGTATATATCTTTCAGTATTTACATTCCATATCTTCTATGTATAATTAAAATATATGAGAAAGAGATATATTGTTTTAATAGTGTTTTTGGTATTAATAGCAATACTTCTTCCACTATTCTTTATATTCAAAGATCAAATTATAGAAGCACTCCCTATATTTAATAATGGAGGACAAACAGATGAGAAGAAGGAAGTTACAAAAACAGCGGAAGGGTTAGTATATGAAATGGTTACACCACTTCCAAATGATGAATTAGATTGTGATTTTGAGATAGAGGGTTCTATATCTGGTACATGGTTTTTTGAAGGAAGTGCTCCAGTTAAATTAATAAATTCAAATGGGACAGAGATACTATCTTTCAATATAACAGTAGAGGGTGATTGGATGGAGGAAGATATGGTTACATTTAAAGCATCTGTAGAGTGTACTGAAAAATGTGATGGAGGTGCGAAATTGGTTTTCTTAAAAAACAATCCATCTGATTCGACAGAAAATGATGATAGCTTTGAAATACCAGTATCATTTAAAACCCTATGTGATGATGAAAGTGTAATGATTGTTAAAGTATATTTTGGGAATAGTGAGAAAGATCCAGAGGCTTTGGATTGTACAAAAGTATATGCAGTAAATAGGAAGATTATAAAAACAGAAGCAGTAGGAAGAGCTTCACTACTTGAGCTTCTTGAGGGTCCAACAGCCACAGAAACAACTGCAGGATACCTAACATCTATTCCGGATGGTGTTAAGCTTAATTCTCTAAGTATTACAAAAGGAACTGCACGTGTTGATTTTGATAATAAGCTACAGGAAGGGGTAGGGGGTACATGTTTAGTGGATAGAATTAAGGCACAAATCACACAGACACTTAAACAGTTTCCAACTGTAGATAAGGTCATTATCTCTATAAATGGAGAGAGTGAAGCTATACTCCAGCCTTAAGGGTACTTTCAACAGAGTATCCAAGATTTAATATACTCTGCTCGTCAAAATATCTCCCTATAAACTGTATTCCTGTAGGCATGCACTCTGATAGTCCTGATGGTATTGATAATCCAGGAAGACCTGCTTCTGAACTTCCCTCTGCTAATATGTCTGCCATTTCACCAAATAGTGGATTGTCTGCATCTTTGTCTTTTAACGCTATAGATGGAGTAGTGGGAGATATAATTGCATCATATGTTTTTAATATATTTTCTAAATCTTCTTTAATTAATTTTCTAACCTTCTCAGCCTTTTTAAAATACTCATCTGCATACCCAGCAGAAAGTGAGAATGTTCCTGTCATAATTCTTCTCTTTGCTTCTTTCCCAAATCCTTCTCCCCTTACGGCTTTGTAGAATTCTTGTATATTTCCATCGGTATCTTTCGAAAGACCATATCTTGTTCCATCATATCTAGCGAGGTTTGAAGAGACTTCACTTCTACATGTTAATGTATATACAGCCATAGCAAATTTGGGATTCATTATAGGTATCTCCTCTACTGTAGCACCTAACTCTTTGAGTATTTTAACCATTTGAGCAAAATTATCTCTTACACCCTTCTCAATATCCATCTCTAGATATTCTTTTGGGATAGCAAGTTTCATTCCCTTTACACCCTTTATATCAAGCTTAGAAAGATAGTCATGCACAGGTTCTTTTGATGATGTAAAGTCATTTGTATCATGTCCAGCTATAATACCAAGCATATATGCGCTATCCTTTACATCCTTTGTTATTGGCCCTGGACAATCTAATGATGAACCCATTGCAAGTACTCCATACCTTGGTACTCTTCCATATGTCGGTTTAAGACCAACTACACCACACCATGATGCAGGGAGACGGATTGAGCCTGCGGTTTCTGTTCCTAGCGATGTTGTACATAGATCTAAGGCTGTTGCAGCAGAGGAGCCTCCTGATGAGCCACCTGGAAGATATTCTTTGTTTATTGGGTTTCTGGTAGCTCCATAGTATGATGTTATAGTTGACGAACCATGACAGAATTCATCTAAATTTGTCTTTCCAAGTATAATAGCATTTTCTTTTAATATTCTTTCTATTACAGTTGCATTATATACAGGTGTATAACTATCTAAAATGTGTGATGCACATGTAGTTGGGATATCTTTTGTAGAGAATACATCCTTAACAGCTATAGGTATACCAAATAATTTACTTTCTTTTACTTTGTCAAAGTTTCTATCTAGCTCTTTTGCTTTCTCTAACGCACTTTCTGTACAGACTGTTATATATGAATTTATCTCTTTGTCTAGACTTGATATCCTTTTTAGATAGTATTTAACTGCATCTGTTACAGATATTTCTTTTGAGAGAAGTTTTTCTCGAAGTTGTGTAATTGTATAGTTATCCATTTGTATGATTCTATCAAAGTATCCAGAAGAAAAGAACAGATATTAATGCAGAGATAACTGTTCCTGCTACTACCTGAAGCCAGTCATGTTTTCCAAGTGCAACTCTCGACCATCCTATAAATGGTGTGAATATGAATAGTATTGGAAGTATCTTTACATCTGGAAAAAGATATATAAGGGAGAAGAACATAAAGGTTGAGTATGTCATATGACCACTCATTTTCCAGTACATAGATACAATTGTTAATATTGTAGAGACAAGGAATAGTATTGCTGATACATCTGTTAATTTTTGATTTTTAATAATAAAGATACAGAGAAGGAATAGGAAGAAGAATATTAGAGAGAGTATAGAGAAGTATAAAGGTCTTTCTTCTCTCTTTGTGAATTCATAATCTGATGCTTTTCCTAATTTCTTAAGGACAAAGAATACGCCAAGTGGAAGTACTATGTATAGAATAGGGATTATAATCTTATATACTATATTAATAGGCATTGCTATTACGGCAATAATTGGAACTATTAACATAGTTAGAAAACCATTAAAAAGCTCAGATATTATTCGGGCAATTTTCTTTTTAGGCATTACCTATTGTAACGTATGACGTATTTTTTATCAAAATATCTATCTGTATGTCTGTTCCTCTTTATTCTTTCTCCTCCATATAGCTATGATAATGAATAGAATGAAGGAAATTATGAGTAGATATACCCACCAAGGAATTCCTTTTTTCTCAGCAGTATCATTCTCATCTGTTTCTGCGAGAACTTGTCCACTCTCATCATTTTTTTCTTCTTCTGTTGTTAGTAAATCTTCAGCAAGCAATTCTTCCTCTCCATTTCCTAATTCTTCATCCTCTTCTGGAAGACTTGATGTGGAACTTCTTCTAATAGTTGTGTTAGTTGTGGCTGCACCCTGAACTTCTGGGATGTCATTTACAGTTATGTTTGATAAATGTACTTGGTTATCTAATGCAAGAGTATCGAAATCACTTTGGTTTCCTGCTTGATCAAGTACGTAGTATGAGAATATAAAGTTTCCTATTCCTAATGAATTGATTAGACTTGATACATCCCAATTGGATGATGTGCCAGATACTAAACTACAGATATATGTTGAATCGAATGTATAACAAACCTCTTTAAGTTCTATGTTATCACTTAATGAAATTATTCTTGGTGCTGTAGAACCTATTATGAAGGACAAATCTCCAAGAACAGAAGCTGTTGGACTTAAATTATCAACTGTTACAAGAGAGCTTATGGTTGAAGTATTTCCTGCTTTGTCTTTTCCAGCTAATACTATTTCATATTCGCCATCTGGTGCTGTTGTGGTATCCCATGTATATATACTTGTGTTTACAAAACTAGAAGAGGATATAGTATGAAGAAGCTCTTTATTACTTGTAGAGGTATTGGTTATAGACAGAGTATATTCTAATGGGTTTGTATCTTCGAAGGAGGCAATTATATCAACAGAGCCTTTTATACAACCTGTAGGTTCTATTATGTCTACAGTTGGTGTGATATTTTCCATCGTTATCTTTCTTGCATCTGACCAATCTCCAATATTACCTAATGTGTCTATTCCTCTTACCTGCCACCAGAATATAATATTTTGATTACTTACAGTTCTAGATTTGGTTGTTCTGAAGGTGGAGTATATTAAATCACATTCTTCTGTTGTAGGATCATTACTACAACTTCTGTATTCGTATTTGTCTATATCTGTATCTAATGTGTCCCATGTTTGTAGTACACTCCCTGTATTTGTATAGAAATCGTCAATAGGAGATGTTAGGAATACTGTAGGGCCAGTGTTATCTACTGTAACTATATTTGAATCTATTGAGCCACTGTCTTTGTTATCTGCAGAATCTCTTGCAGATAGTCTTATTTCATATTCACCATCTGGTACTGTTTTAGTATCCCAAGTCATTAATAGTTCATTTGTAAATGAGTCAACTCTATTAACAGTTCCAGGTCCTGCTATCTT
>JAQWFF010000056.1 GCA_028704525.1 Candidatus Dojkabacteria bacterium
TACATATTAGACGAAACTACTACAGGACTTCACTACTATGATGTTGATAAATTACTTACAATTCTCAAAAATTTAGTCGAAAAAGGACACTCAGTCATAACAGTAGAACATAATATGGATATAATTAGACACTCAGATTGGATAATAGATCTAGGACCGGAGGGAGGAGACAAAGGCGGATACATAATTGCACAAGGCGAGGTCAAAGATATCATAAAAAATAATAAAAGCTGGACTGGAAAATACCTTAAAAATTACATTAGTGAAACTTAAAGGACCCTTCTCTTTCATCTATACTGAAAGTTAGATAAAGTGCCTGGTTCAAAATTTGAAAACAATCTCAAAAACACTTACAAATAAAAGACCAAAACGAGATAGAAAAAGGAGGTTAAATTTAAGAGAATTTTCTAAAGTAGATAATATTTTAACAAAAACAGAAAAAAGATTTTAAGAAATTTCTTTATGTTCCACCTAGTATGATATCGCAAACGTCCATTTATCAGTACTTTCCTTATTGCAGTAAATACACTTACCAGACACCCCTACACCATCTTCTGTCAGACATCTCGTGGTGGCCTTGGTTTCACTCTTAATTGCTTCCTCACATTTAGGATTACCACACCATGATGCCTTAATAAACCCCTTTCCACCCTTTATTGCTTCCTTAAACTCCTCATAAGTCGTTACATTATGGGTTTTAGATATCAGTAATTCCTTTGATTTAGCAAGCAAGTTGTCTTGTATCTCATTTAATAAATCCAAAGTTACACTCTTAATATTATCCATAGGACAGTTTATCTTTTCTAACGTATCCCTCCTTACCAAAACACAACTGTTAGATGATATATCTCTTGGTCCTAATTCCAATCTTATTGGAACACCCTTCTTTTCCCACTCATTAAACTTGTATCCTGGAGAAACAAAGTCTCTATCATCCAAATATGCCATCTCTCCTAACTCGTCCTTTATTCTATTACATACTGTTAAAACAGATTCTTTCTCTGCATCAGTAAAGATTGGTATCACAACAACCTTCATAGGTGCGATATTAGGAGGAAGAACCAATCCATTGTCATCACTATGTGACATTACAAGTGCTCCCATCATTCTTGTGCTAACACCCCAGCTATTCTGCCATGGATATTTCCTACCACCATCTTTATCTGTATACATAATATTAAATGCTTTCGCAACGTCCTGTCCAAGATCATGAGATGTCCCAAACTGCAATCCTTTCCCATCCTGCATCATAGCCTCTACTCCATATGTATCTACAGCACCAGCAAATTTCTCGCTCTCTGACTTCTTCCCAGATATAGTTTCCATAGCAAGATACTCTCTAGCAAAATCAGTATACATTTTAAGCATATCCATAACCTCTTTTTTAGATTCCTCGTCTGTTGGAAATACAGTATGACCCTCCTGCCATAGGAACTCTGTAGTTCGCAAGAAAGGCCTTGTTCTCTTTTCCCATCTAACAATATTAGCCCACTGATTAATTTTTAAAGGAAGATCTCTCCAAGAGGATATCCATCTTGAGAATGTATCATACATAATAGTCTCTGATGTAGGCCTTACAATCAATTCATCCTCAAGCTTTGCATCCTCATCTACTACTACACCTTTTCCATCTTCCGACTCCTTAAGTCTATAATGTGTTACAACAGCACATTCTTTTGCAAACCCTTTAACATGCTCAGCCTCTTTTGAAAGAAAAGATTTAGGAATAAATAGTGGGAAATACGCATTACTATGACCACTTTCTTTTATTCTCCTATCTAATTCCTTTTGAATATTCTCCCAGATAGCGTAACCATATGGCTTTATAACCATACATCCTTTAACAGATGAATTCTCTGCAAGCTCTGCCCTCTCAATAACATCCAAATACCATTGGGAATAATTCTCACTTCTTTTTGTAATACCTTTTTCTGACATACCTATATTTTACACTATTTTAAACAATCTTTGCATCAAAACCCCAATGATGAGATGCTTTTGCAAGAGCTGAGTCTGGATTCTCCTTAATCCAATCCTCTATACTGCCTCTGCCTAATGCTATATCAACAGACTGCACTACAGCCTCTACACCAGCCTCTATCCCCCAAGGATGACCAAGAACACCTCCACCACATTGAAGAATTATATCTTGTCCTAATTGACGTATAGAATCAGGCAAAGAACCTGGGTGTAAACCACCTGATGCTACATGCCACACAGGTTTCATCCCATACCAATTCTGTCCCAATGTCATACTTGTTTCGGGAGTAACATCAAGTTGTAGAGCATCCCTTATCAATTTGGGCTCTGCATAATTCTCCATCTTTGTTTTTGGAGCACCACCATGCAAAGAATCAACTCCTAATAGTCTCATAATCTTTGATATAACTACCATAGAAACAGAAAAACCATCTATATCCAATCTATCATGAACTCCAGATCCGGATTCTCTGTCTAGGAGTCCGTGCATAGCTCTATGAGCATGTATTGCAAGCCCTGGATTCTTTAGTCTCATCGTATGTACAGCAGAAAAACCAGTTGTAATAGCATCTATCATCATCCATCTTCCACCATTTCCTTTAATCCTATCTGCTCTCTGAATCATTGTATCCATATTAGAGTGTGTAATATTGCATAAATACATCTTTCTTTTTCCACTCTTCTCTTCTACGTCCCTTAAAACATCATGCACTTTATCACATCTATCTTCAAATTTATTAAAGAAAAGACTTGTTAGGTTCTCATCGTCCTTAATACCATGATATCTACCATTTGCAGCAGTGAAAAGAATCTTTGCTAAATTGGCTTGTTCCTTAGCACTACGACCTACTTTTGGTTTGGCAACAGTACAAAGAATAGGACCCTCCTCCAACTGCATAAACTCCCTCACTCCATCAATTCCAAACTGTGGCCCTGGAAATGCTTGAACTATATCCTTTGGAAACCTAATGTCCAAACACCTAAAAGCCTTAAGCATCTTCATACTATCAATATTCCCCACTACTCCAGCAAGAAGACCAGACATATTATCCTTCTCAAAAAGCTCTTTCTTATATGCAATCTTAAATGTCTTTAATTTAGGATCTAAATCATATGCAACAGCTTTCATTTTATCTGCCATTTTCACACCAGAGTCTTTTCCGGAATATACATCGGTCCATGTACCAGTGGAACTTTCCGCTGCACATGCACCAGCAGCATCTTCAAATTTGTCTTCACCCAATCCATCTGCAATCTCTATATCAAGGTATGAGATTATATAGTCTTCATCTGGATTCCTGGGTTTCCATCCTTTCGGTGCAACATATCCATTCTTATAATGTGACATAGGCAGTATATCTAATGTTATGTATACCATTGTAGTGTACTATGTTCCTTTTGTAAACAAAGTATTTAGAGTATAATCTAATCATTATGTTTAGAAGATTCCTAGAGAAATATAAATTACCAAGTTTTAGATTAAAACAGATATATGAACAGTATTACAAAGGTAATATATCTTCTTGGGCAGAACTAACTACATGGTCTAAGGACTTAAGAGAGAAACTAAACAAAGAAATTCCCTTTTACAAACTCACAAACTTTACAGACTACCCATCAAAAGACAAAAGAACTGTAAAGACACTCTCCTACACTACAGATGGCTATCCTGTTGAGAGTGTTATGATGAAAAACAAAAAGAGAATAACTATATGTATAAGCTGTATGAGTGGATGTCCTGTTAGATGTAAATTCTGTGCTACTGGACAGATGGGAAAGAATAGAAACCTTGATATACAGGAGATTGTAGATCAGGTTTTATACTTTAAGAGAAAACTTGGAGAGAAAAAAATAACTAATATTGTGTTTATGGGTATGGGAGAACCTATGTTGAATCTGGAAAATGTTCTTGGTGCTATAAAAGTCTTTACACATAAAGATATGTTAGGATTCGGACATAGAAGAATAACTGTCTCTACAGTTGGATATATTAAACAGCTAGAAGAGTTTTTAAAGAAAGACACAGGTGTTAAATTAGCTATTAGTCTTCATGCTCCTACACAAGAACTAAGAATGAAGCTAATGCCAACAGTAGCAAAAGGTAATAAGTTAGATGATTTGATGAAGGTATTAATAAAATACCAAATGGATAAAGGGAAAAGAGTAACCTATGAATATATATTA
>JAQWFF010000057.1 GCA_028704525.1 Candidatus Dojkabacteria bacterium
GTATTAATAGGAATACCTGTCCATTTAGATATAACCTTTCGTATATCTTCCTGACTTATTTCATTCCCTTTCTTATTCTTCTTCTGTAAACATAGTTTTTCCTTCCTTTTTATCTTCTTTTCTAATTCATTCTCCTTCTCTTGTAAATCCTCTGCTCTTGCCATATCACCTCTAACAATTTCTGACTCTTTTTTGTTTTGAATATTTTCTAATTCCTTCTGAAGTACTGATATATCACTATACCCCTCCTCTATCTCAAGTCTCTTTGATGCGGATGCCTCATCTAGAAGATCTATCGCTTTGTCAGGCAGATACCTGTCGTTAACGTATCTGTCTGAAAGAGATACAGCCAGTTTCAATACATCATTATCTATCTTCACATTATGATGTTTTTCTAATATAGGCTTTATATTCTCTAAAATCTGTATGGTGTCTTTCTGAGAAGCCTCCTCCAAAAATATCGGCTGAAATCTCCTAGCCAAAGCAGTATCATCCTCAAAATATGAAGAATAATCCTCTGTGGTTGTTGCACCTATACATCTAAATCCATCACGAAGAAGTGCCGGTTTAAGGATAGAAGATATATCTGATGAGCCACTCATCATTGAAGGAGAAACAATATTGTGAATTTCATCTATAAAAAGGATTGTATTATTTGAAGAAACAACCTCCTCCACTATAGACATAACCTTCTCCTCTACATCCCCCCTCATCTTGCTTCCTGCCATAATACTAGATACATCCAAAAGTATTATCTTAAAATTCTGTAATGATTGAGGAACATTTCCTGATGCTATCCTTTGAGCAAGACCCTCTACAAGAACACTCTTTCCAACCCCAGCCTCTCCTATAATTATCGGGTTATTCT
Source organism: Candidatus Dojkabacteria bacterium (assembly GCA_028704525.1). GTDB lineage: Bacteria > Patescibacteriota > Dojkabacteria > SC72 > SC72 > JAKPKF01. Next base: position 869 of record JAQWFF010000057.1, read on the forward strand.
TTTTTCTCCTACTTAGTATATTAACAAGCTGTTTTAACTCATTCTCTCTCCCTATAACAGGATCAAGTCTCCCCTCCTTTGCGGCCTCAACCAGATCTATACCTAATGCATCAATTATCGATTCTCTTTTCCCAGAGAATAAACTAATATCTGGTCTAACCAAAAGCCCTAGTGGATATACAGCAAAATTAGAAAGAATCTTTCTAAAAGTTCTGGTATTCAAGCCGATATGACCAAGAGATTTAATATAATCACTCTCAAATTGCAATATGGCAATCATAATATGTTCTGTACCAACATAAACATGTGCCATTTTCCTTGAAATATCATAAGCCTTTCTTAGGACAAACTTCACCTCTTGAGACAAAACAAATTGCCTTTTTTCATTTGGATTAACTGTAATCTCTACAACCTTGCCCCCAAAAGAATTTCTAAGAAGTTCTCCTCTATCCAAACCCATCTCTTCAATAGCTCTCGTTGCAAGACATTCCTCATTAAGAAGAATACCAACAAAAAGATGCTCTATGGATATTTGTTTAACCTTTAGATATTCTGAAACCAAAGACGCATTTCTCAATGCTATCTTTGCATTCTTACTTAGACGAGAAAGAACATTACTATCATTTTTTAGTATAGATGGTGACATTCCCTATTATACTACATTTTCTTTACTCTTTAGCCTCTAGTTCTTCTTCAACTGCTGTATCTACCGCCTCTTTTAGTTCCTCTTTTGTAATCTCCTTAACTTTCTCCTCTTTAGTCTCTTTGCCACCAACTGCCTTTAGACTTAATCCCAAGTGTCTTTCTGTAGATGATATAGAGAGTATCTTTACATCAACCTCATCTCCCACCTTTACTATATCCTCAGGATTCTTTACTAATTTTGTGGAAAGCTCAGATATATGTATAAGACCATTTAGGCCCTCTCCTATTCTTACAAATGCCCCGTATGGAACAACCTTCTGAATTTCTCCCTTCACAACATCACCAATCTTAAATTTAGAGATTGCTGCTGACCATGGATCTTGAAGAAGTCTTTTTATACTATATGCAACCCTTTTCCCTCCATCTGATATACCAATTACCATAACTTTCACTTTACTCCCTACACCGTATATACTTCCTATATCCTCAACCTTATCCCATGATAGCTCTGAAAGATGGACTAGTCCTTCTAATCCTTCTGCATTAACAAAGATTCCAAATGGTGTAATACCACTTACAATTCCTTCTAATACATCACCCTCTTTAACTTTGTTTAACGTCTTTTCTCTCTGCTCAAGATCTCTTGATTGTGTAACCATTTTTTCAGAAAGAATAATTCTATTCTTCTCTCTATCCAATTCTATTATTCTTGTCTTAATTTTCTCTCCAACTAATGAGTTTAATCTCTTTTGAACTCTAGACGAGATATCCTTTCCAACCTGCCTTACACCATCTAAATATACTCTAGATGCATCTAATTGAGATGTTGGGATAAATCCTCTGATATCCTTTCCTATCTCTACTATAAGTCCTCCGTTATTTGATTCAACAACTACTGCCTCTACTACATCGTTTTGTTTCTTTGCATTCTCAAGGGTAATCCATGCACTTGCTTGCTGAGTTCTTCTTATGGAAAGTACTAACTGTCCCTCCTCGTCTTCTGGCTTTACTACATAAACCAATACCTTATCTCCAACCTTGAGTGTTTTCCAGTCTAAGATATCACTTTTAAGCTCTCTTCCCGCTACAATACCCTCTGATTTATGTCCTACATCAACGACTAAATAGCCGTTTTCTGCATCTACGACTTCTCCTTCTACAATATCTCCTTTTGAGAGTTTCTTTATTTTATGTGATTCGTCAGAAAGAAATTTATCTATCTGAGAATACTGGGCATTATCTGTTTTTGTTTTTACCATTAGGGTTAATCCTTTGGCGATGTAATTTCTGCAGTTGAATATTACATACAACTCATATTAAATACTGCAAATGGGATTATAGCATTTATTTTTACTTTTGCACAATCTTTATTACCCTATCCATATCTGGTTTCTTTGCCTTAAGAATATATCTTCCATATAGTACAAATGTTGAATTAACCTTGTACCAGTCTTTCTTCGGATATAGTTTTTCCAAATCATGGGCTATTTTTGTTGGGTCAATAGATTTAGATAGACCGTAATATCTTGCTACACGAGCTACATGTGTATCTACAGCTATTCCTTGATTTGCATGGTATAGATCATTTAAAAAGACATTTGCTGTCTTGTAACCTACCCCAGGAAGTGTTTGAAGCTTCTTAAGCGATTTAGGAGGCATCCCTTTATATTTCTCATTTAAAATCTTTGCTGTTTGGATAATATGTCTTGATTTAGTCTTAAAGTAGTTAATACCCCCGATGGTATGCTGTATCTTGCCTATGCCTGCGACAGATAGGGACTTGGCATCTGGATAACTTTTAAACAATCTTCTTGTTCCTCTATTAACTTGTTTATCTGTAGTCTGTGCAGAGAGCATAATACATATTAAGAACTGAAATGGTGTAGACCAGTTTTGAAGCTCTGTAGTGGCCTTAGGAAAGAGTTTTTCTATTTCAGACAGTAAATATTCAGCCCTACTCTTTAATCCCTTATCCATTCAACGTTTTTACTAATATATTGCTATATCGTTTCCCAGCGAATTCGTCTAGAAGAGAATATATCTCGGGATAATCACTTAGAATCTCCTTAAATTTCCCCTTAACATCGTTAGACATATCTATTCTAACTAAATTATTAGATATATATCCCCCTATTTTAACAGAAGACTCATATATTCCTTTCTTATCATTAACACGAGCACTATTACTCCAAAGTTTATATATATCAGAAGCTATTTTTACATTAGGATATATTGTAGAGATAATTGAATTAAGATCAACAAAATTTAAACTCCCCTTTTCCCCTTTATTTATATGCATTCTTTGCGAGATAAATGATATACATTCATCTCTAATATCCCCCCTGCTTCTCCACTTCCCATCTCTTCTTGTTACTATCTTTTCCCACCCAGAACCTACCCTGTCTTCATAAAATCTATATGCTAAAGTGCAAATTTCCTGTACCTCTTTTCTTTCATACTTATCCTCTCCTTCTCCCCTAGATGCATTCCAAGATGTATTGTCGGTTTTTAAGTTAAGAATACAATTCATAAGGGTTAATTTATCTATAAATAAATCATCAAAAGACAGTGCCTTATCTACTTCCTGCTCTATCTCACTTTCTTTTACATTACCCAGAAACAC
>JAQWFF010000058.1 GCA_028704525.1 Candidatus Dojkabacteria bacterium
ACACCAGATGTAGATTTGAAACCAGAATTTAAATTTACTTCAGAGTTGGTATTTGACAAAGCAGCTATAACAAACACATACACAAAAGGATATATATACATTTCAAATACTGGGAATATAGCCCTTTCTGATTACGAAATATTAAAATCAAATATTACAGACTTAAAACAGTACATTGATCCTATTAACAATATGACCTCTCAGATTCTTCTTCCAAACCAAAGCTCTACAATACAGGTAAATTTGCCAACTCCAAAAGAGGATACAAATGTATTTATAAATATAAGTTTTAAAAATAGTGGGCCTTTTACAGGTGATACTTTACTTGAATCTGATATTAAACCCACAACTCCTATCCTTCTGTCGGTCTTTGTAAAGATTCTTTCCTTAGGTCTTTTCTCACTTATTGTTATATTAATATATTTTGGTGTGGTAAAATTAAGAAGAAATGAATAATTCACTACTAATAACAATCTTAATAATTTCCTTTGTAACAATCCTCTTTCTTCTTATAGCTATTCAGAATAGAAAGAACACTTATAAAAAGAAAGAAAGAATACTAGATGACCTACAAACACTAAAATCTTGTACTACCAATTCAACACCATCAGAGAGAGTCGTTACAATAATGAAATTAGACAATCTCCTTTCTAAAGCATTTCAATATCACTATGGTAATGACAGAAGTTGTAGTGATAACCTTAAGCAATCAAGAAAGATGTTTAAAAGAGATAATTATCAGAATTTATGGGATGTTCACAAGTTAAGGAATAGTGTAGTACATGAAGAAGCCGAGATATCAGAAAGTGATATTAAAAAAGCATATGATATATATAACTTTTCAATAAGAAAGATACTAAAATGAAAAAGATACTCTTAATAATTATACTTCTTCTCACTTTCACTCCATTTTCAACTATACTTGCACAAGACAATGAGGAAGAATCTAATTTAATATCTACACAAGAGAATAGATATTTTGAATTGACATTAGAAAAGATAACTCAATCTGCTTTTGATAAATCTATAGTTTATGAATTAACCATAAAACCATTAATTGACTCTCCTAGAACACAAATAACATGGGTTGCTCCTTTATCATTTAAAACTAATCCCAGACACAGTGAGTTTGTTGACTTGGAAATAGATCAAACTTACACATATAAAGCTAATATAAAACCTTTGAAATCTGGGACATATGATATTTCGGTCTCCGTTGTCTCATGGCAATACGACACAAATTATACCAATTCTATATCTGATACTGTTGTGATAAATGGTTCATTATTAGTTGAACCCGTATTCTCAGAATATACTACTGGAGTAATTATAATAACAGTTATATCACTCCTACTTTTTGCATTTTTAATTTGGTTTGTTATAAAACTTACCAAAAAGGGTTTAGCTAAAGCAAAAAAATGGTTAACACCACCTACTTAGTCTGAGAGAAAAAAAGATATATCTTTATCTAATTCCTTTGCTATTTTAAGAAGATTAGATATCGGAGGATATACAGTACCTTTCTCATACATGCTTATAGATTTATCCGAAAGCCCTACTCTCATACCTAACTGTTTTTGAGAATATCCTTTATCTATACGCGCTTGTTTAAATCTTTTAGAAAATAACTCTACATTCATAGATGAAGTTTTTTTATAAAATCAGCTAATTTATCTAGAAAGGTTCTTTTAGGAGCCTTTATAACATCTTCCTCTGAATTGTAATACACATTATATTTATCATTTGGCGTCTCTCCTGATATAAATGGTGCTGTCTTCTCTTCTCTAAGGGATTCTATCATTTTATTTTTTTCTATCAAAAGTTCTCTTAAATCTTCATGCTCCTGGCTAATATCCTCAATATTGTGCTTAAGTTTTAAAATAGTACTCTTTGCTATTCTTTCATTCTCTTCTAGTATTGGATACTCTCTTCCTTTTGATACTAATTCCTTGTGTTCTTGAGAATTAAGAAGTTTGTTTATTATAGATTCTTTCTTTAATACAGAATATCTGTAATATGAAAGCTCTCTGCTTGTTGGCTTTCTAGAGAGTACCATATCAAATATCTTCTCAATAATTGGACTTTTGTCTTCGTCTGTATCGAAATCTGGGAACATTGAACTACCTCCTTTAGAGAATGAATCTGTACTATCACCTTTATCCCATAATGGTACATCAACGTTTTTCATAGCATGATTATACAACAAAATGTGGATAACTTATAGATGGAGCAGGAGACGGGACTCGAACCCGCAACCCTCTGTTTGGAAAACAGACATTCTAACCATTGAACTACTCCTGCTTCTCTTCTTCCTTAGATTCTACTACATCCTCTGCCTTCTCTTCTACCTCTTTCTCATCTGTTAAATATAGCTCCTGTATCTTATTAACTTTAAGGGCTCTTTTCCCAACTCTTCCTCTTAGATAGTATAGCTTAGATTTACTTATAGAACCTCTCTTTACAACCTCTATCTTAGATAGTATTGGAGAATTGATTTGTACAATCTTTTCTACTCCTATTCCAGAGGATATTTTTCTAACTGTAATACCTTTATTTATTCCTTCTCCTTTCATAGATATAACAACTCCTCTAAAAATCTGTATTCTTTCCTTCTCACCCTCTTTAACCTTCATATGAAGTTTTACAGTATCACCAACCCTTACATCAGGTCTTTTTTTTAGATATCCCTGCTCTATCTTTTTAAAAATATTAGTATCCATAATTATCTTGATTAATATAATATTGTAATTCCAGTGCTGATTATAGAATAAATTCGAAAAATATGCCACAATGTATGTATAACTGCCTATGAAAATTAAACAAAAAGTTCTTCTAATAATACTCGATGGGTTGGGTGCTGCACCAAAGAACGAAGGGAATGCCGTAGTTTTGGCAAATCCTCAACGACTTTCTACATTATGGAATATATATCCTCACACATATCTGCTTGCTTCTGGAGAATCTGTTGGTCTCCCAAAGAACGTTAGAGGAAATAGTGAGGTTGGACATCTTAATCTAGGAGCAGGGAATGTTGTAAGTCAGATATACCCAAGAATAAATAATGCTATTGAAAGAGAAACGATATTCCAAAACAATACACTAAAAGGAGCACTTAATCATGCATCCAAATTTAATAGTAATGTACATTTAGTAGGACTTCTTTCTGATGGAACTGTACATTCTCATATAGATCACTTCAAGGCTATGATAGACTTCTTTAGCAAAAACAATTTCCAAAATGAGGTATATATTCATGCTATAACGGATGGAAGAGACACTCCACCTACAAGTGCTTTAAATTACCTACTTGATATAGACAAACACTGTCTTAGCAGAGGAGTTGGGAAGATAGGGACTATGATAGGAAGATATTATGCAATGGATAGGAACAATAAATGGGACAGAACGGCAAGAGCATATTTTCTTCTAGAGCGAAATGTGGGACAAAAATTTAGTACATATCAAGAGGCTATCACTAGATATTATGAAAGTGGTGTTACCGACGAATTTTTTGAACCTACGGTTATAAATGAGAGCACTGTTAAACCGAATGATGTTGTAATTATGTTAAATTTTCGTTCAGACAGAGCGCTACAACTTAGCCAGTGTTTTACTGAATCAACCTTTAATAATTTTCAGAGAGAGCTTATAAAAAACGTCCTATACATTGGAATGGTAGAGTATGCAAAAGGATATCCGAAAAATGTCGTTTTTCCCAAACAGTATGTTAATCTCCCTCTTGGGAAGATTATTGATTCATATGGATTAAAACAATTAAGAATTGCTGAAACAGAGAAATTCCCTCATGTGACATACTTCTTCAATGGTGGATCACCCGTTGTATATGCAAATGAGGATAGAGTTATGATTCCCTCTCCTAATGTCGCTACATATGATTTAAAGCCAGAGATGAGTGCCCTTCCTCTACTTGAGACTCTTAAACAAAGAATAACTTCACAAATATATGATTTCTATCTTGTTAATTTCGCTAATTCTGATATGGTTGGACATACTGGAGATATAAAGGCGGGCATAAAAGCTGTATTAACAGTAGATTACTGTGTAAATGA
>JAQWFF010000059.1 GCA_028704525.1 Candidatus Dojkabacteria bacterium
CTTCCCTGCACCTATATACTTTGTAATTTTCTCTGATGCAGATAGTGGTACAAAGAGTTTGTCTTCTCCAGCGTATGATATATTAATGTAGTATCCATTATCCTTTTCTTGTATACCTGTAAATTTTCCTATGCCGTGATCTTTATGTACTACATACTCCCCAGGAGTTATTTTCTTTAGTATCTCTATACTACTTGGATCTAACTGTTTATTAACTTCCTCATAATCAGCAAGATTTATCTGCCCAAGTACCTCTAAATCTGTTAGCAAAAGAGTCTTTGCAGCTTGAAATACAAATCCTCTCGTTATTGGAATATCTGTATCTAAATCTCTCTCTACAATTGCATCTATCTTTTTTAATACTCTACCATTACCTATCTTTTTTAAATCATTTGTAAAATATATCACTGTATACCCTCGTGTTTTGTAGTTCTTTAATATCTCAAGGAGTGTTTTTGTATTGGAGAAATTTGCAAGACCAGGAATACTTTTCATCCCTATATCTAGATTTGCTCTATCTTCTCCTATGGATGGGAGTACAATATATGTTTTTTCTTCTTCCTTTGCTTCATTTCCTATATACAGGTTGGAACCTTTCTTAAGGAAAGTTCTCTCAGAAAGTCCCTTTATCTTCTTTCTACTTAGACTGTCTACTATATCAATACTTTCTATCTTCTCCCCTAGAAAACTTATCCTAACTAGATTATTCATACCATATGGCCATATCGTTACAATATCTCCAAGTACTGAGAGTTCTCCTTGAGTCCATACCCTTTCAACTTTCTCATAACCTAAGTCTATGAACGATTGTACAGAAAGAGAATCCTCTCTTTTTACCTTATATCGCTTTTCTTTAGCATTATAATCCCCTGTTATTAGATTAACTCTACAACCTACTGTATATCCCAAAACCTCTGCTGCTATTTCATATAGATACTCATCTACTCCTGTTATTTTCTCTGCATTAATTAGTTTTGATTTATACTCTTTTAATCCCTTGGATAGAAGAGAAATTATATTTGCCATTTCGCTATTTTATCAATCTTCGGAGAATATGTATAATATGATATGTTTTTAGCACATGGTCCACTCGGATATATTACAAATGAGTTAATCCAGAAGAAAGCTATTTCAAAGCTTAAATCTCATGATCAGATGATCGTTGGACTTTTTGCTTTCCTATTTGGGATTCTTCCTGATATCGATATGTTGATATTACAAATGTTTTCTATCCCAGCATTTGCACATCATAACTACTTTACACATTCCCCTATACTATATATTGCTATATGGTTAATTCTAAAACTTGCCGTTATTGGATTAAGAAAGATATTTAACAAAAGAACCTCTGGTGTACTTCACAATGACCTGTTAAATATCCTCCTTAATACATTCCTAATTGCCACAATGATTCACTTCTTAGGAGATATTATCGTTGGGAGTATTATGCTTTTCTATCCATTCTCAAATATGCAATTCTCTATCTTTGAGAAGATCTTGGAACCGAATCTCTTTGTATCATATTTCTTCCTCCCATACTTCTCTATCGAGATACTTATATGCACGATCTTCTTTGTAATGGTGTATAGGAAGTTTTTTAGAAAGAATATTCTTTTTGAGATATTTAAATATATTGCACTTATATCCTCTATTCTCTTCTTGTCAATTACACTCTTCTTCCAACTTAAAACATATAATAGTAGCTATCTATATGATTCTAATGGGGAACAGAATTACGACATAGATTATGATGGACTTAGGGATAATGATGATTTGGATGTTAATAATAATTGGAAAGGCAATATTATTGACATACAGATTGAAGAGCTAATATCAGAGGTTAAAAATGTACTAGAGAGTGGAAAGTTAGCAACATATAATCATGACTCAATAGGATATTTCTTTGGGGGTTTTGATTCATATAGAGTTATATCACAGGCTTATTTTAATCTTCATAGTCCGATAGAACCAGTTTTAAAGAATCATTCTCAAGAGTTAGGATATGTTAAGGAATTAGAATATACAAAACTACTATATGAATATTTTAATGATAGTAGTTTGTTAAAACAGATCCCGTTGGATGAGAATATTACAGATTCTCCAGGTTCTATATTCTTCCTTTTTGATTTAGATGAGAATATTTTAAATATAGGGATTGTTCTTGATGGTGGAAACATTGGAATAGTTCTAGATGATGACAAGAAATTACAGATACATAAAGCCAAGGATATTGTTATAGAGGATGTGGCGAAGGTTATGATTACAATATAATATCAAAAAGAATTCCCTGTATTGCTTTCTGAATAGTTTCTTCCACGATTATCTTTTCTTCTTTACTGAACTTGGTTAATACATAATCCTCTCCAGGAATGTTTTTATTATCTCTATTTTCTATTCCAATCCTTACCCTTTTGAAATTGTTTGTACCTAGTCTATCTTCTACACTATTTACACCGTTATGACCACTTGGAGCTTTTCCTTGTTGTATTTTAAATTCTCCTAATGGTATATCTAAATCGTCATGTATTAGTATCATATTTTCATTTAATTCCTCTATTTCAAGTTTCTTAACTATCTTTGCTACTGCTTCTCCAGAGTTATTCATAAAGGTTTGTGGTTTTACGAATACAGCTAATATCTTTGTACCTTCTTTTAAGAATGATATTTCTGAATGGAATGTGTCTTCTAATCTCCACTCTGTTATATATATGCCTTTCTGATATAAGAATTTTTCTCTTAGAGCATCCAAGAAAATAAACCCTACATTATGTCTACTATTGATATACTGTTTACCAGGGTTACCAAGCCCTACTATTATCTTCATACTTCTAATATACCCTATTTTATATCCCTAAGTACATGCTGTACCATTTCCTCCTGTATATTAAACATTTCGTCTGTATGTTCATATCCCAAAAGATGAAGAGTTCCGTGTATGATTAGTCTTACTATTTCCTCTGTATATTTTTCTATACCTATTGTCTCTATTACATAATCTGATGCTATGTATAATTCTCCTAAAAGGTCCTCGGAATCAATGTTAAAAGATAACACATCTGTAACATAGTCTTTCTTCCTATACTGTTTATTTAGTTCCTTTATCTCATCATTTTTTACAAAAATTACATTGACTGTTGATATATTATATCCATTGAAAATTTTTGTGATCGATTTTGAGAGAGTTTTTTGGGACAGGAGCTCTTTGGGAGTATTTAATATTTCTAACTTCATTTTGAAAGTGTTTCTGTAACAATGTTTTTTACAGTATTTCCATCTGCTTTTCCACCTGTTTCTTTCATTACAGCACCCATTAACATACCCATTTGTCCCATTCCTTGTATATTTAATTCTGATATTTTCATATCTACTATCTTTTGTATATCCTCATTAGACATCTGTTGTGGGAGATATGCTTTTATAATTTCTAATTGGGCCTTTTCTTTATCTAATAGGTCTTGTCTTCCCATATGTTCAAACTGAACTATGGAGTCTTCTATCTTTTTTACCTCTTTTCTAAGTATTTTTATTATTTCTTCCTCTGTTAATGGTTCTTCCTTTTCTATCTCTGCATTCTTTATAGATGCAAGAGCCATTTTTAAGATGTCTGAGGCATGTGTATTACCTTCTTTGATATGTGTGAACATGTCTTTACGTATTGTATCTGTTAGTGACATTGTAGAGGCTTAAAAAGTTAATTTTTAGCTCTTCTGGATGCGGATCTTCTTCTTCTTTTCATTTTTGCCCATTCTTTTCTCTTGGCTATATCCTTTAGAGCTGGTTTTACCCTATATGCTTTCTCTCTATATGTTTCGAGTATCTTCTCACGAAGAACCTCTCTGTGGAGTCTTTTAAGGGCACTATCTATATTTTCATTTGAGTGTACTATGACAGACATTTTTAATATTTGTATTATGTATTGCTCGGTGATTATATCACATCTTTTTACTTCTTGACTATCTTTCTTTCAAAATTCTTTTTTCTTCTTTCATCTGACATTTCATTTACAGATATATCTACCCTTTTTACAAAGGATGTGATTCTATGAAGGTTAA
>JAQWFF010000060.1 GCA_028704525.1 Candidatus Dojkabacteria bacterium
CGGGGTGTAGCTCAGTTGGCTAGAGTGCTACGTTCGGGACGTAGAGGTCGCTCGTTCAAATCGAGTCACCCCGATTGACTTACGACTACAATACGACTATAATATGACTATGTTCAAACCTAAATATTCAATATCAGACAAACTTGCCCAAAATATGCGAAGTATTGGAGAGCTTATGGGGGAAGTGAATGGAAGAAATTTCTCTAGTGCAGTTTTAGCTTCTCTGGAGCACGATGCGAGAGTTCTTTCTTCCTTTTCATCTAACAGGATAGAGGGAAATCCCTTGCCTCTGACAGATGTAAAAAGGATTCTTAAATCTACCCCAAGTAATATTGGGGAATCAGAAATTGAGATATTGAACTACAATAAAGCACTAGAATATATACACAATAACCTGAAGCAGAAAGGGAATCTTAAGATAAGCAATGAGTTTATCTGTAGAATACAGAGTAAGGTAATGGACAAACTTATTGGGAAAAATAAAGGTTTAAATTATAGGAATAATCCTGTTTTTGTTAACGACCCTATAAAAAAAGAGACTATATACTTACCACCTGATTCTAAAGATGTTTCTCCTCTTATGGATGATTTGATCAGCTTTGTGGAAGGAAGTAAGGGGGAGGTTGACCCATTAATAATAGCGGGTGTTTTCCATAAGGAGTTTGTAATAATTCATCCTTTTCTAGATGGAAATGGTCGAACAGCAAGGTTAATTACCAAGACTATCCTTGCACAATTAGGTCTAAACACATTTCAGTTGTTTAGTTTCGAGAATTACTATAATAACAACATTGCAAAGTATTATGAAAATGTTGGTGTATTTGGGAATTATTATGATATTGTAGACGAGGTTGACTTTTCTACTTGGCTAGAGTTTTTTACTGAAGGAATCATAAATGAATTAGAGAGAGTTAAATCACTCTTGCCTAAATATAAGACAAGGATTGAGTCTCATCAGAAGGTAATAATAGATTATATTAAAGAGAACGGTTCTATTAGTATGGGTGAATACTCAAAGATTACTAAAAGGGCAAGGGCTACTAGGATCCAAGATTTTAAGAAACTTGTAGAAATGAAAATTATTGTTCCTAAAGGTAATGGTAAATCTACATACTATGTTTTAGTAGAGTAACTATTGATTTGCTAACTGACCACATGCTGCATTAATATCCTTTCCATATGAGTATCTAAGAGTATTATTAATCTCCCTGCTATCAAGTATATTTCTAAAAGCATCAACTCTCTTTCTACTAGATGGTTCAAATGGAAGGTTCTCTGATCTATTAAAGTTAATAATATTAACAAGGGCAATCTGATTCTTAAGTAGTTTAGCAAGCTCTTTGGCGTGTTCTACGTCATCATTAATATCTTTAAGTAGTATATACTCATATGTAACTCGTTTCCCCTTGCTCATTTGGTATCTTATTAATACTTTCATCAAATCATCTAACTTATTTGCCTTTGCTACAGTTGGCATTAGCTTCATTCTAAGTTCCTGTGTAGGTGCATGAAGACTAATTGCTAATTTAACACCTGTATCTTTCTTCAGAAACTCTTCTAATTGCTTGATATATCCAACTGTAGAGACAGTTATTCTCCTATGTCCGAATCCCAACATATCTTTATTTGTAAAGACTTTTATGGCACCCAGCACATTATCTAGATTTAACATAGGTTCACCCATTCCCATAAATACTATATTGGTTATATTCTTGTCTCCAAGCTTTCTCTTGAAGTATAAAACTTGATCTACAATCTCCTGTACATCAAGGTTTCTATTCTTCCCCATCTGTCCAGTTGCACAAAACTTACATCTAACAGGACATCCACTCATACAGCTAATACATACGGTTATTCTCTTTTTGTTTTTCATCATTACACTTTCAACAGGATAGCCATCTGTAGTGTAGGATAGTGTTTTTATGGTTCTTTTATCCTTAGATGGATAATCTGTAAAGTTGGTAAGTTTGTAGAATGGTATTTCTCTAATTAATTTCTCTCTTAAATCTTTAGACCATGTAGTTAATTCATCCCATGAAGATATATTACTCTTGTAATACTGCTCGTATATCTGTTTTAATCTAAAACTTGGTAATTTGTATTTCTCTAGGAATCTTCTAAACATAGTACTTTGATTATACGCTAAATAATTTGTTTACAAAAGGAACATACTACACTACAATGGTATATATAACATTAGATATACTGCCTATGTCACATTACGAAAAAGGTTATGTTGCACCAAGGGGTTGGAAGCCAAAGAATCCCGATGAAGATTACATTATCTCATATCTTGATATAGAGCTTGCAGATGGGATAGGAGAAGATAAGTTTGAAGATGCGGCAGCTGCATGTGCTGCAGAGAGCTCAACTGGTACATGGACAGATGTGTTCTCTGGAAAAGATTCTGGTGTAAAGATGGCAGACAAAATGAAAGCTGTAGCATATGATTTGGATGCCAAAACAAAGACATTTAAGATAGCGTATAAGAAAGAGCTTTTTGAGAGAGATAATATGTCTGGATTGTTGGCGGGAGTAGTGGGGAATATTGATAGTATGAAGATGCTAAAAGCGTTTAGATGCCTTGATATCAGGTTCCCAAAAGAGATTGTACAATCATTTCCTGGTCCTCAATTTGGTATAGATGGAGTTAGGGAATTTATGCAATTAGAAGAAGGCCCTATTCTTTGTACTGTACCTAAACCAAAAGTGGGTCGTAGTGCGAAAGAACAGGCAAATTTAGCAAAGATTCTTTTTACTGCTGCAAATGGCAGATATCATGGTATTAAGGACGATGAGAACCTAACAAGCCTTTTCTTTAACAAGTTTGAGGACAGGTGTGATAAGGTTCATGCTGTTTTAAGGGATGTTGAAGAAAAGAGTGGTAAAAAGAAGATGTACTTGTGTAATATTACACACTCCAACATAGATACAATGATTCAGAGGGCAGATAGAATTAAAGGAAATGGTGGGAGATGGATGATGATTGATGCAATCACAACTGGGTTTTCAGCTGTACATTCTATGAGGTTAAAGAATCCAGGACTTGCTATACATGCACATAGGGCAATGCATGGACTTTTAGACAGAGAATCTGGTCCTGGTGTACATAACAGATTAGATATAGAAGGTTTTTCTCTATCTATGGTAGTTCTGTCAAAGATTATGAGACTTCTGGGAGTTGATTCTTTACATGGTGGTGCTCCTAAGACAAAAATGGAGAATTATGCAGAACCAAAGTTAATAAGGGATGCTCTGCAGCTTGATGTTACTCCGGAAACAAGTATGACATTGGGACAGAACTGGTATGGAATGAAACCTGTATGGCATGTAGCGTCAGGTGGCTTACACCCAGGATCTCTCCCTGATTCTATACGTCAATTGGGACAAGATATAATTCTTCAGTGTGGTGGAGGTGTTTTAGGTCATCCTTGGGGAATAGAGGCTGGTGTTGAGGCTGTAGTACAGTCTGTTGATATAGCTTTAGGTAGGGGTAATATAGAGGACTGGATTAAAGAGAATCCAGACTCAGCACTTGCAAAAGCATCTCATCATTGGGGTTTTGATGCAAAGATTGTTTAAAATAGTGTAGAATATGGGTATGTCAGAAAAAGGTATTACAAAAAGAAGTGAGAATTATTCCCAATGGTATTTGGATGTAATTGATAGGGCGGAGCTTGCAGAGAATTCATCTGTTAAAGGATGTATGGTTATAAAACCGTACGGTTACGCTATCTGGGAGAATATTCAGAAAGAATTAGACAGGAGAATTAAGGAAAGTGGTCATAAGAATGCATATTTCCCTCTGTTTATCCCTAAATCATTTCTTTCAAAAGAGGCAGCACATGTTAAAGGATTTGCAAAAGAGTGTGCTGTTGTAACACATTACAGACTAAAAGAATCGGAGGATGGGAA
>JAQWFF010000012.1 GCA_028704525.1 Candidatus Dojkabacteria bacterium
TTAGGAGGGTATTTGGCAATTCTCTCTTCTGGTAGATTGTAATTAAACTCTAATATCTTCATAATATGTGTATTATATAGTAATTTAAAGAAAAATTAAGTAAAATCAATAATTATGAGAGATTTGATAAAAGAGCCAATAAAAACAGTTTTCCTTGGGACAGGATGGGAATCTGTTGAAACATTGAAAATATTACATAAAGATTCCAGATTTGATATTGTTGCCGTAATTACAACTGTGGATAAACCAGTTGGGAGAAAACAGATACTGACTCAATCAGATGTGAAGAAATATGCCTTAGAGAATAGTATCCCTGTTGTACATACAGAAAAAAAAGTTGAGAAATATACTGAATTTATAAATACCTACAAACCAGAATTAGCTGTATGCAAAGCATTTGGAGAGATTGTACCCAAGGAATTCTTAGATTATCCTAAGTATAAGTGTATTAACATTCACTTCTCATTGCTACCTAAATACAGGGGTGCTGTGCCCATACAGAAAGCTATATTAGATGGAGAGGAAAAGACAGGAATATCTATTATGTTAATGTCAGAAGGTTTGGATGAAGGAGAAATTCTTGCTATGTATGAAGAGGAGATTCTCCCGGATGACACTAATCAAACATTAAGGGAAAGGCTGGTTAAGAAAAGTGCTTCTGTTTTAATAGATGTTTTAATATCATGGATTAATGGTGATATACAAACAAAGCCACAGGAAGGAGAACCTTCATATTGTTGGCAAAAAGATATCTCAAAAGAGAATGCGAAGATTGAGTGGAGTTTATATACAGCAGAATATATAGAGAGAATGATTAGGGCATTTATACCTTGGCCAGTTGCCTGGTTTAATGCAAAGAATTTAAACGATAGAAAAATTAAAATATTTAAGGCACAAATAGTTGATTGTAGAGAGGATAAAGAGATTGGTGAATTATTTGTGAAAGATAATCAGTTACTAATAAAAACAAAAGATAGATTTTTGAGGATATTGGAATTACAGATAGAGGGGGGGAAAATAACTAATGAAAAAGAATTTATAAATGGAATTGGAAGAAACTTAACTTAATCTTTGTAAACTGGCAATCTAAAGATAAATAGACTCCCCTTCCCATATTTACTCTCCACTTCTATATCGCCTTTCATCATTTTAATTAGGTTATATACAACATATAATCCCAAACCTGATCCACCTGGTTTTACAATATTGATATTATCTGAATACTTTGTTTTACAATCATTATCCACTCTATAGAATTTATCCCATATCTTAGGGATATCTTCTTCTTTTATTCCTATTCCAGTGTCTTTAATTATTACTGAAACATAATCATTATCAAAAGAGGTTTGTATTGTAATACTACCTTTATTTGTAAATTTAATAGCATTTCCTATTAGATTATTGAGAATTTCCATTATCTTAATTTTATCCGCTAACACAGAAGGCGTATCTGAATTAATTTTATTAAATATCCTAATGTTTTTCCCTTTCGCTTGATTTGAGAAATTATCTATACATAATTCAATACGTTCCTTTATATCAACTTTCTCTATATTAAGTTCTATATTGTCTCCTTCAATTCCTGAAGACGTTAGGAGCATTTCCATTAATTCTAATTGTTCTTCTATCGCCTGATTTATTCTAGAAAGATATCTCTCATATTCATCTCTATCTTTATCTATCTGTCCTGAGAATTTTTCTAATAGCTGTGCATTTAACTTTATAACAGTTGCTGGAGTTTTTAATTCATGACCGAGTATATCTATGATGTCTTTTTCTTTGCTCATATGATAATTATACAAGATGCGCAAGCATATAATAAGCCGAATTCTGTATAACGATGATTATCTATCTAAGCGGTATTACCTTGCTCTAGACGGGGGTTACCTCGCAATATGATATTACTATCATACCCGGTGGTCTCTTACACCACCATTTCACCCTTACCTCAAAGAGGCGGTATAACTTTCTGTTGCCCTTTTCTCCGAAAGATCACTCCCTCCCAACTCTCGTTGGCATCTATCTCGACATGTTCGAGACACACATAGAGTCCGGACTTTCCTCTCTTACTAAAACTAGCAAGAGCAATCATCTAATATACTTGCGCCATATATTATACTATTTTCTCTTCTTTCTTTGTATAAGTATTATTGGGACAACAATTATCGCAATTACCGGAGAGAATACCAAAATCCATATCAATGTACTACCTAAAAATTTACCTAGGTTAACAAGTGCTCTCCCTGCATCTTTGAGTACCCCTAGTGGCTCCCATGGATCATCACTCAATTGGGCTCCTGTACTACTTTGAGAGATAGTCATATATATTGTTGAGTAATCAGTTTGCCTTGCATAGTATTCCAAGCTTGCTTCTATTGACTCTATATTTGCCCTTGTAGTGTTTAATTGTTCATATACAAGAAGAGTGTCTTTTACTGTATTAGCACTCTTTAATATCTCTAAATACTGCCTCTCAACACTTCTTAAATTTTTCAATCTAGCTTCTAAATCAACAACTGTTTCTGTCACATCATTTGCACTAATTCCAGAATATGTATACTCTCCTTCTAGAGTTTTTAATTTGTTATATACTTCATCAAATTTTTCTTCTGCAACCTTTAAAGAAATAGTAACAATTCTATCCTTACCATCTCCAGTATCTACCATATAGGTAATCTCTCCACTATACTGTCCTTTTATTGTATCTATTTCTGTTACTGTAGCATCTATATCATCTACTGAAACTGTTATGGTACCATTCCTAATAACATCTCTGTCTTCTGTAGACTCAGCTGATTCAGATGTAGCTGTTTTTGCATCATACGTTGGAGAATCAGGACTTATACTTTCTTCAACCATACCTAGACCCCCATCTGAATAATCATAATTTGTAGCCGAATTTCTAATAGAGGAAACAAATATAACTGTTACAACAACTGCTGAAATCAAAAGTACGGATGCTCCAACGATTAAACCAATCTTTAATCCTTTTTTCATATACCAAATATATTAATTTAGTATATAAATGTTATATCAATATTTATTGGATATCAACGAGAACTATCTCTTTGAGAACTGTGGTCTCTTCCTTGCTTTAAGCTGATGATATTTCTTTCTTTCAACTTCTCTTGGATCTCTTGTTACAAGACCTTCTTTTCTTAAAACACCCTTTAACTCAGGATTCATTTTGTATATTGCCCTTGCTAATCCTAATCTAACAGAATCTACCTGACCTGTTATACCTCCACCTAATACCTTTGCTGTAAAATAGTGAGTCTTTTCCAAACCAGTAACTATCAATGGCCTCTCAACATATAATTCCCCTTTTGTAAATCCTTTTAGATATTCTGTAACTGGTTTACCATTAATTGTAGAAACTTTGCTACCTTCATAGACTCTTACTCTAGCTACTGATCTTTTTCTTCTTCCTGTATTTTCAAAATATTTCTCCACTATTTAATAGAATTATAATTTAATCTCAATAGGTTTCTGACCTGAATTTTTATGCTCACCTTTTGGATATACGTACAATCTAACAATTCTTGTATCTCTTAATTTGTTATTTGGGAGCATATTCAAAACTGCATCTTTAATTATTTTTGTGGAATCTTTCTTCAATTGTTCATCAAATCTAACTGTTTTTAGTGCACCTGGATACATAGAATGAGAGTAATAGAATTTTCTAGTCTCTTTCTCTCTGGTTAACTTAATATCATCACTGTTTATGACAATTACATAATCACCACAATCTAGATTTGGTACTGCTTCAACTTTTGATTTTCCTATTAATAAAGAAGCAACTTTTGTAGCTAATCTCCCAAGAATTTGATCTTTAGCATCTACAATATACCAACTTCTTTTTATATCTTCTTTTTTTGTCCAATCTGTTTTATATTTCATTTTTACTAATTAAAATTAAAGACCAGATCTAGTTTTAGCTCTTTCTTTATTAACAATTACAGCCTTCTTATCTACATCCTTTCTTTCGGACCTTTTTTCTAATTCTTTTGCATCTATTTTAATCTGTTTTTTCTCTTTCTTATCATCTTTCCCCTTCTTGGCTACTTTCTTCTTCTTCTTTTCCATTCCTATAAGCAATACTTTAGAAACTTGTGCATTATCTCCTTTTCTAAATCCAATTTTTCTTATAATTATTCCTGTTTTCTCATTCTTCCCATATTCCAAAGCTTTATTTACTAATACATCTGTACCTAAAATCTTTTTTAATTCCCTTCTTAGTATCAATAAATTTTTCTCTGTCTTAATTTTTGATATTACTCTTTCTACTTTGCTTTTTAGCACTTTGGCTTTTGGAGTAGTTGTAGTTAACTGACCATTAAGAAACAAAGATCTTTGTAGATTTAATACAAGAAGATTTCTGTTAGATGCTTTTCTTCCTAATTTTGCTTTCTTAACTCCTTTGTACATTTATTTAACCTTTAATATTAATACCGTATTGATTTAATAACTCTAAAACTTCATTTAATGATTTATTACCGAATCCAGGAAGATTTAACAAATCAGTTGCTGTTGTGTTTCTTAGGTCTGCTACTGTTTTATAATTCCCAGATAGTAATCCTGTTTTAGATCTTTTTGATATTGGTAACTCTTCTATTTTCCAACTACCAATTTCATCATTTATCACGTTACTCTCTTCTACAACTTCTTCTATTTTATTTATATCTTCTTCCATTTCTAATACCTCTTTTTGAGACATTCCCATTGCAATCATTACCTTTCCTGCGAACTCTTGTAGTATCTTTGCAGATGCTATCAATGCATCTTTTGGAGATATGCTACCATCAGATGTAACACCTATTAATACAGAATCCAAATCTGTCTCTTGTCCTTTTCTTGTTTGTTCTACCATTAAACTTACTTTTCCTATTGGAGAGAAATCACAGTCTAATGGGATCAATCCAACTTCTTTTCTTTCTGTCTCTTTTATATTTTTATAACCAACTCCAGATTCAACTGTTAATGTCATATCTAATTTAGATGATGCATCTGTTAATGTTGCGATTACTAAATCTTTATTTACAACTTCTAAATCTCCTGAAATCTCAATATCTCCTGCTTTAACAATCTTTTTACCTTTTACAGATAGTTTACATGTAAATATCTCATCCAAATTTGTTTTGAATTTTACCTGCTTAAGATTAAGAATTATATCAACGACATCTTCCTTTACCCCTTCGATGGTGGAATATTCATGTTCAACACCATTTATCTTAACACTTGTTATACCAGTTCCCTTCAGACTTGAGTATAATATTCTCCTTAGTGCATTTCCTAATGTATTCCCGTACCCTCTTGGAAGTGGGGCTATCTCAAACAGACCATAGTTTCCCTCTTCTTCTTTTATTGTAACCTTTATATCTTTAAAAGCTTCCATTTATTTTATATTAAAAATTATCTAGAGTAGAACTCAATGACAAGGTTCTCTTTAATTCCCTCGTCAATATCATCTCTTATTGGTAATCTTGTTACCTTACATTTCGTATCCTTTGTTTCTATCCAATCAGGAGTTTTAAAGAACTTCTGAGCTGGAGCAAGTTTAGCCATTACTAACTCTACCGTATCACCTTCTTTTAATTCTAAAGATGGAATTCTACATTTTGAGTCATTAACTTTAACATGACCATGTGTTACAGACTGTCTTGCAGAACCTCTGGAATGTGCCAAACCTGCAAGATATAAAACATTGTCTAATCTCAATTCTAATATTCTTAAGAGCTCCAATCCCTTATCACTATTTCTACTCTTTGATCTTCTATCAGCCTCTATAAATACAGATTTCATTTTCTTTTCTCTTAAACCATATGTCCTCTTTATTTTCTGCTTTTCTCTTAACTGAAACCCATAGTTGGAAAGTCTTGCTCTCCTTTTATTTCCATGCTGACCTGGAGCGAATGGCTTTCTTTGTAATCCATTTTTTTCTCCAAAAGATCTAGCACCCTTTAGATGGAGATTTACTCCCTCTCTTCTACTTAATCTTTCTTTTGGTCCAGTATATCTTCCCATTTAAATATCAATTTAATAAATATTAACTATTTTCTAGGCATCTTTCTTGCTCTACAGCCATTATGAGGGATAGGGGTTCTATCTACTAACATAGTAACTTTTAAACCAGCACTATCTAAACCTTTAACAGCAGAATTTCTTCCTGCACCCGGTCCTTTGATAAATACCTTAACCTCTTTTAATCCATACTTTTTTATTACTTTCTCTGCAACTTCCTGTGCAGCTTTTGTTGCTGCAAAAGCAGTACTTCTTCTAGATCCTTTAAAACCAACCATTGATGGACATCCCTGGCCTAACACCTCTCCTTTATCATCTGTTAATGTGATTATAGTGTTATTAAAAGTGGACTGTATCATAGCCATTCCATTTGTAACAACTTTTTTTGTCTTTTTACTTGCTTTTTTCTCTGCCATTTTTATATTAATTATGTTATGTTTTTTCTAAGGTTCTCTTTAATCCACCGACAGCCATACCTCTTCCTTTCCTTGTATGTGCATTATGTCTGGTTCTTTGTCCTCTTACAGGAAGACCTAACTTATGTCTAACACCTCTGTAACATCTAATATCTTTTAATCTTTTAATGTCTCTAAATATGTTTTGTCGTAATTCCCCCTCTACTTCAAAATTCTCTTCTATATATTTTCTAATCAAATCTAATTCTCCTTCTGTCAAATCTTTTACAATTTTATTTTCGTCTATTCCAGTGCCTTTACATATATCTTTGGCTCTTTTTTCTCCTATGCCATAAACACCTAGTAGTGCTACCCATGCTCTTTTTTCATTTGCTATTTCTATTCCAGATATTCTTGCCATTTAAGAATTAATTAAAATTAATATTAACCTTGTCTTTGTTTATGTTTAGGATTCTTCTTGCAATATACAAAAACTCTACCACCCCTCTTAACAGTGTAACAATCAGGACATCTTTTTTTTACAGAAGCTCTTACTTTCATTTTTATTTCATAAATCTATAAGTTATTCTCCCTCTCTCTTTATCGTATGGCGTCATTTCTATTTTGACTTTATCTCCTTCGAGAATTCGAATGTAGTGCATTCTCATTTTCCCGGAGAGATATCCTATTACATTGTGCTTTTCTCCATTTACATCTATCTCTACTACAAACTGTGTATTAGGCAAATTTTCTTTAACTATGCCTTCAAACTCAAAAACTTTTTTTGTGTCTAACATAACAATTTTTTAGTAAATAGATTCCCAAGCATTATATCAAACTAGCGCCCTTCTTTCAACAAAAAGTAGAAATTACGGACTTCTTGAGAGAACAGAGTAAGGATATCAGAAAAGAACAAGATTTACAAGTTTAGAGCCTTTATTAACTCACTATGTATCTGTTCTATAGAAGGAGTTGCATCTATCTCTATAAGGATACCTCTATTCCTATACTCTGTAAGGATAGGAGTAATCGTCCTGTTATACTCCTCCAATCTAATTTTAATCTTATCTGGTCTATCATCCTCTCTTTGTTCTAATTTCATACCACATTTATCACAAAAGCCTTTTACCTTCTCCTTTTTATATAATTCATGGAACACAGTAGTACAAGATGGACAAACCCATCTTAAACTCATTCTCTCAATAGCTTTCTCTTCCGAAAGTTTGAAATGTATGAAAGTATCTACCTTTCTATCTCTTTCTTTTAGAATATTATCTAACAAAGGAATTTGGTTTGCGCTTCTTACAACAGAAACTAATATCCAATCCTTTTCATTGTTAAACTTGTCCATCCATCTCCCAAACATTTTGTATACTAAATCATCAGGAACAAATTTGCCTCTATTCCAGTATTCTCTGGCCTTTATGGCATCTATATCCCCAGCCATATACATTTCCCTAAACATCTCCCCTGTTCCAATATTCTCAAAATCATATTTCTCCACTAAGAGATTCGCTTGCGTATCTTTACCACAACCAGATGGACCATGAAATAGTATAGTTTTCATATTACAAAAGATATTAACATAAAGAGTTAATTTCTAAAAGAGTTCTTATTAAAGATACTTATCATAACTTCTAACCACCATCATTGATTCTATCTGTCTTTTTATATCTAACGCTACACCAACAACAATAAGCAACCCAGTACCTGAGATAACTGTTGCGCTCATTAGTCCTGTACTAATAAATATATTAGGTAAAATTGAAATTATTCCTAAAAACAATGCTCCCACTACTGCTAATCTTAAGCTAACCTTTCTTAAATATTTCGATGTTTGATCTCCTGGTCTTATCCCAGGAATAAATGCACCTTGTTTTTGGAGATTTTCTGAAAGCTCCTCTGTATTAAATACTACAGTCAAATAGAACAACGAGAATGCTATTATGAAAACGAATGTAAGTGCATTACTTACATATTGATTCGAAAGTATTTCTAAAATTTTAGTAGTCCATCTAGTTATCACTTCAGAATAATTTTTACTTATTAAAAACTTCCCAATTAATTGAGGGAAAGATAAAAGTGACATAGCAAATATAACTGGCATAACACCAGACTGGGTTAACTTTATTGGTATATAACTATCCATAGCTCCACCAACTCTAACTCTCCTTGAATATTGTATCGGTACCCTTCTCTCTGTCTCTGTAATAATGATTGTAGCTATTATTAATCCTAAGGATATAATTATAAACAGAATTTTTTGGAAATTGTCCATTGTTAAGAAATTATTCCTTATAGTTCCTGGTATTCCTGCCAATATACCCAACATAATTAAATATGATGTACCACCTCCTATACCATCCTCAGATATGAGTTCACCAAACCACATCATAACAACTGCTCCCGCTGTTAATGTAGCAGACATTGTGATTAATTGTAATGTTCCAAGCGTCTCAATTAGACCAAACCCCCTTAGAGTAGAGTAAATAACAAATGACTGTAAAATTGCCAATGGAACTGTTGCTATCCTTGTATACATACTAATTTTCCTTCTTCCCTCAGGTCCCTCTTTTCTTAATTCCTCTAACTTCGGAATAACAGAACCTAATAATTGGAAGATGATTGATGCGTTTATATATGGTGTTAATCCTATTGCTACAATAGTTGCCGATTCTAAAACACCTCCTGATACTGTAGATAATATATCACCAAGTTGAGTCCCCTTAAAAAGTTCTACCAAGGCATTCGCAGGGATTCCTGCTACTGGTATTGCAGAAAGAATTCTGTATATAACTAAAATCAGTACAGAGAAAATAATCTTTTTACGAATCTCTTTTGTCTTGAATATTGACTTTATTCTATCCCAAAATTTTGTCATTTTTTAAGAGGCTATTTTATAGATCCTCCAGCTTTCTCTATCTTCTCTTTAGCAGAGGACGACATTAATATTTCTTTCTCAAATACTAATTTCTTTTTTATATCTCCATTCCCTAAAATCTTTACTTGAGATGCATTTGCTCTTACTAATCCAATCTTTTTAAGAGATTCCATAGTTATTACATCACCATCTTTATAATTCTCATTTAATATATCTAGATTTACAACTGCATTTTCTATTTTAAATTTGTTATTAAAACCCTTATATTTAGGCATTCTTCTATAGAATGGAACATTCCCACCTTCAAAGGATATTAAAGATTTATGACCTGATCTTGATTTTTGTCCTTTTTGACCTCTTCCAACTGTATGTCCACCACTACCACTCCCATAACCTCTTCCAAGTCTTTTTGCCTTCATTATTCTATTTTTTCTTTTTTTAATGTCTTCTAGATACATATTTATTAGTTCTAACTTTATCTTTAGATCTTTGCCCCTTCTTAGCCTTCTTCTTTTTTATCTCTTTCTTTTTTCTTTCCTCATCAACAACCTTCTTGTATTCTATTCTCTCTCTCATTTTACTCATTCTTCTTAATACTCTGGCATTCCTTAATGCTTTTAGAGCAAGGAATGTACAATATGCGTTTGCATTTGGTTCTGGAGTTCCAAGTATTTTCCCATATACACTATCTATACCTGCTAATTCTAATACTGTTCTTACAGATGAACCTGCAATTACACCAGTACCTGTTCTTGCTGGTCTAAGTAATACTTCTGCAGCTCCATATTTGTATGTAATCTCGTGGGGGATAGTATCTCCTATCAACTGTATACTTGTTAGAGATTTCATTGCAATTCTCTCCCCTTTATCTACTGCACTTTTTACATCTGCACCTCTACCAAGACCAACTCCAACCTTTCCCTTTTTATCTCCTACTATAACAATTGTACTAAATCTTAATCTCTTTCCACCCTTTGTAACTTTGGCTACTCTTCTAATAGGAAGAGACTTCTTCTCGTATCCTGTATATTCTTTTTTGAATGTATTTCTTTCTTCCATTTATTAATTTCTAAATTTTAATTCCATTCTTTCTCAATTCATCAGCAAATATTTTAACTAAACCATGATATTTATATCCACTTCTGTCAAATGCTGCACTATCAAATTTCTTAGCTTCTTTTGTAAAATCTTTTGCCATTTTTATTATATTCTCACTATTCTTTTTACACATAAAAGACTTTATAACAATATTTTTCTCGTCGTTTGCTAATCCTGCATAGAAATACCTGTTACTTTTAAAAACAAATATTCTAGGTTTAGAAGATGTCCCATTTAACTTCTTCCTTATATGTAATTTTCTTCTTTGTCTTTTTTGATCTATATTCTTTTTCATATTTATGCTGCTCCTACAGCTGATTTAGAACTCTTCTTTCTAACATATTCACCTTCATATCTTATACCTTTACCCTTATATGGTTCTGGTTTTCTTATCTCCCTAATTTTTGCTGCTAATTCGCCAACTTTTTGTTTATCATAACCCTTTATAATTATTTTTGTTTCTGTTGGGACCTCTATTTCTACTCCCTCATATGGTTCTACCTTTACTGGATGATTCCAACCAAGACTCATTACCAAAGTTGTACCTTCCATTCTTGCTCTATATCCAACTCCTACTAACTCTAATGTCTTGGTATATCCATTCTTCAATCCTTCTATTGCATTTGCTATTAACATTCTATATGTACCATGATCTGATTTGGCTTGCTTGGTTTCAATATCTCTTGACAATATTACTTCACTACCTTTTATTTCTGCTTTAATGTGTTCTGCCAAGACAACCTTTATTTCTTCCTTTACCCCTTTTACAATAACTTCATTACCGTTTACTGTGACTTGTATTCCTTCTTCAATTTTTATTGGTTCTAAACCTATTCTAGACATTTGATTACCATATTTTACATATTAATTCACCGCCAAGTTTTTTACTCTTGGCCATAGCTCCAGACATAAGTCCCTTTGATGTACTGATTATAGATATACCTCTCCCATTCATTATTGGAACAATATCTTTGCTTGCTATATATACTCTCTGTCCAGACTTACTTACTCTTTCTAAATGACTTATTACTGGTTCTAGACCATCATACATTAATTCAACAGTTAACATTCTATCATTATCAGTATAATCTATAATCATTTCTTCCTGTTTCAATACCTTAAGGATTTCTTCATTGATCTTTGTTTTAACAACATCAACCGTTTCCTTCTTTCTCATTATTGCATTTTGTATTCTTGCCAATAAATCGGCTATTAAATCGTTCATTTATATTTTTACATATATTAATTACCAAATAGCTTTCTTTACACCAGGTATTTTTCCTTCACTTGCTAGTTTTCTAAAGCAAATTCTACAAATACCGTAGTGTCTAAGATACGCTCTAGATCTACCACAAAGTTCACATCTATTGTATGACCTTGCGCTATATTTAGATTTTACCTTTAATTGTTTTGCTTTATATTCTTTAGCTCTTGTTGACATCTTTCTTAAATGGAAAACCAAATTTATCTAAAAGCATTTTCGCATCTTTATCATTCTTTGCTGTTGTAACTATTGTAACTTGTAAACTTCTAACCTTTGTAACATTATTTGGATCTATCTCTACAAATACTGTGTGATCCTCAATACCTATTGAATAATTTCCTGCTCCATCAAATGACTTAACATCTAAACCTCTGAAGTCTTTTGTTCTAGGGAAGACAATATTTACTAATTTATCAAAGAACTCCCACATTCTATCACCTCGCAGAGTAGCAGATACTCCTATTTCCATCCCTTCCCTTATCTTAAATGCAGATACAGCTTTCTTTGCTCTATTAACAACTGGTTTCTGACCTGTTATTAATTTAAGCATCTCTACTATCTCATCTAATGCTCCACTATTTGTTACTGCTTCTCCAGCGCCAACATTTACCACTATTTTCTTGAGAGTAGGGACTTCCATTTCATTAGTATATCCACCCTCTTTCATTAGTTCTTTCTTTATTGTTTTATTGTATTCTTCTCTTAATCTTGCCATTTTTATTTCTTTTTAGTTGTTTTAGATTTAGTATTTTTCTTAACTGTTTTCTTTGTCTCAACTTTCTCTTCTTTCTTAATCTCAATCTCTTTTCCACACTTTTTACATACTCTAATAACTTTCTTTCCATCTCTCTTTGTATTTACTCTTGTTGTTTTATTACAAAGTGGGCATACCAAAATTACTTTTGATATTGGAAGTGGTTTCTCTATTGTTAAAATTTCAGATACTTTTTTTCTTCCATCACCTTTGACATGCTTTTTATATATATTTAAACCACCTACTACAACCTTCCCTTCCTTAGAGATTACAGCAACAACAGAACCACTCTTTCCAGAGTCTTTCCCGTATAATATTTTTACTGTATCTCCTTTTTTAATCTTCATATTTATTAATTAATTACAAAACTTCTGGAGCAAGAGAGACAATTTTATCAAAACCCTTCTCTTTTAATTCTCTTGCAACAGGCCCAAAGATTCTTGTCCCCTTAGGTGTTTTGTTCTTTGGATCTACCAAAACACATGCATTATCATCAAATCTTATATAAGAACCATCTTTTCTTCTAAATTCCTTGTGTGTTCTAACTATAACAGCATCTCCAACCTCATGCCTTTTTGTAGCAGAGTTAGGAGTAGCTTTCTGTACTGCAACTTTTACTATATCTCCCACATATGCATACCTTTTTCTAGATGCACCTGGTATACCAATTATCTTGGCTACTTTACCACCACTATTATCTGCAATTGTAAGTTGTCCTTCTCTTTGTATCATATTTATTTAATTACTTGCCATTTAACATTTTTAGAATATGGTTTACTTTCTCTAATAGTTACCTTTGCTCCAATCTCTAACTTTTCATCTGTATGAGCAAAATATATCTTGCTTCTACTTTGTACCTTTTGATACAAAGGATGTCGCATAGTGTGATCAACTCTGACTCTTACAGTTTTTTCCATTTTATTACTAACAACTATACCTTCTAGTTGTCTCTTTTTCCCTTTTTGTACTTTTTTGTCTTCCATATTTCTTTTATTTAAATAACGGCTTGTATTCTATCAATTAATGCTTTTATTCTCAAGCTTACAGACCACTCTTTCTTACAAATTTAGTTTTTACAGATAATTTCTGTGCTCCAACACTTAATGCTCCCCTTGCTGTTTTTTCATCTACACCACCTATTTCAAAAAGGACTGTACCTGGGACTACTACTGCAACATACCCCTCTACATCACCCTTTCCACCAATCATTTTACTGTTTACAGATTTCTGAGTATATGGCTTATGTGGGAAAATTTTTATCCATACTTTTCCCTTTCTCTTTATAAATCCTGTCATTGCTTTCCTTGCCGCCTCTATCTCTCTTGCATTAATCCATGAGTTTTCCATCGATTTAATTCCATAATCTCCAAAGACAACCTTGTTATTAGAAGATGCTACACCTCCCATAGAGCCTCTGAATTCTTTTCTAAATTTTGTTTTTTTAGGTTGTAACATATTTTTATATTAATATCTTATTCTTCATCTTCTACGTTAGTTTTTGTACCTTTGTATATCCATACCTTTATACCCATTAATCCTGCATCCATTGTTTTTGCTGTTTCAGAAGCATAATCGACATCCGCTTTCAATGTTTGAGCTGGAACTGAACCTGCTTGTACTTTTACTGTTCTTGCCTGACTTGCATTATTTATTCTTCCAGATACCCAGATTCTTAAACCCTTTGCACCTGCCATCATTGCTTTTTCTTTTGCACTTAGTACCAAGAGTTTAGATGGTTGTCTTCTCTCTATCCCATCTGCTATCCCTCTTGCTATTATGGCTGCAGATATATCTGCCTTTCTTACTTCCCTAATCTTTAAATCAACTTCTGATTTTGTCATTTTTTTAATCTCTTTCTGCAACTTATCTATACCTTCACCACCCCTTCCTATAGCTACTCCTGGTCTTGCTACAAATACTATTATTTCTAATTTATTTGCAGATCTATTAATCATAACTCTATCTACACCAGAATCCTTCATACTACCTTTAATCTTTTTTTCTATTCTCAAATCCTGTAGAAATATTTTAGGGAAAGAAGCTTTATCAGAATACCAAACTGCATTCCAAGTCTTATTTATTCCCATTCTCACTGCTTTTGGATTTACCTTTCTTCCCATATTATTTGACTTTTAATTCTAAATTAAGATGTGATCTTCTTTTTAATATTCTTGAAGATCTTCCTCTTGATGCATATCTTCCTCTTTTTAGAGTCCTACTTTCATCAACAAATATTTTACTTATTATTAAGCTCTCTTTATCTACATTATGCGCCTCTTTTGCATTTGCAATCCCAGAATTTATTGCCTTTTTAACAATATCTGATCCTTTCTTATTTAGTACCATTAATATATCCAAAGCCTTATCTACTGCTTTTCCTCTTACAGTATCAGCAACAAGTCTCAATTTCTGAGGTGATTGTGCTATGTCTTTAACTTTTACTTTTACTATTTTCTCTTCCATATTTTTTAATATATTAATTACTCTTCAAATCTTCCTGTACTACCATATACTTTAGATAGTTTTCCCTTCTTTGCATGTCCTCTAAACTTCCTTGTAGGAGAGAACTCTCCTAATCTATGACCTATCATAGATTCCATAACCAATACCTCTTCATGCTTTTTACCATTGTGTACCAAGAACTTCATACCAACCATTTCTGGTGTTATGGTAGATGCTCTTGCCCATGTTTTGATAGGAGCCATTTTACCACTGTCTTTGGCCATTTTAACCTTTTTCATCAATTTTTCATCTGTATATGCTCCCTTTTTTAGTGATCTTGACATTCTTTTTTATCTAAATTTATTTCTTAGCATAAGGTCTATTCTTAGTTCTTCTTCTCTTTATTATGAACTTTTCTGTTCTAGCATTCCTTCTTGTTCTTGTACCAATCCTTAATCCATATATATCTTTGGCAGGCCCACCAATTACACCTTTCCCTTCACCACCACCATGTGGGTGTTGTACTGCGTGCATCGCCATTCCTCTAACTGTTGGTCTCCATCCTAGATTTCTCTTTCTTCCTGCTTTCCCTAGTTTGACATTAATCTGATCTTCATTACCTACCTGTCCGATTGTTGCCATACAATCTTTATATACCAATCTTATCTCTCCAGATGCCATTTTTAATTGTACATACTTACCAGTTGTATCTGGACCCTGAAGTACTATAGCACCACCAGCTGATCTTCCAAATGCTGCTCCCTTCCCAGGGACATTCTCTACACAGTGGACTATTGTTCCAGAAGGTATATTTTCAACCTTCATTGCATTTCCAGGAAGTATATCTACTTTATCTCCAGAAATTACTGTAGCTCCGACTTTCAAACCTTTTGGAGCAATGATATATCTTTTTTCTCCATCTTTGTATTGTAATAGGGCTAAATGAGCGGTTCTATTTGGGTCAAAGTAGAAACCTAAGACCTTTGCTGAAATATCTTTTTTATCTCTCTTAAAATCAACTACTCTAATTCTTCTTTTAAAACCACCACCC
>JAQWFF010000061.1 GCA_028704525.1 Candidatus Dojkabacteria bacterium
ACATTCTTTACATTTAACTTGTCTAAATCTAATGTTCTAACAAGTTGTGATTCTGTTAATACTGGCATTCCTTTCCCTTGGTAGAATGCTATATTGCTTGTACATAGTGTTTGCATATTCCCTCTATTTTTACTATTTATTTTTCTAATACCCTTTGCAAAGAGAGAGAATTTTCCATACTCTCTTCCAAATACAGTTAATATTTTATCTGCTTCTGAGTAGTTTATAGATTTTATTATTGTAACTATATCTTTATTCATATGCTCCCTTTCTCGTTAGTATAATTACTGGTGTTTTAAGAAATATTATGAAATCTCTCCATAGATCGATTTTATTTGAATATTTTGCATCCATTTTTATTCTTTCAGGAAATGGTATGCTATTTCTTCCTGATACTTGCCATATACCTGTCATACCCGGTCTTATCTTAAATATCTTTTTCAGATATTTCCTTCCTTTTGGATTAGCTTTGAGATATCTATCTATCTCTTCTTTATACATAGGTCTTGGACCTACAAGAGACATCTCTCCTTTGATTACATTTAGTAGTTGTGGGAGTTCGTCTAGATCTGTTTTTCTTAATATTTTTCCTATCCCTGTAATTCTCGGATCCTCGGATATTTTTAATTTACCATCTTGTTTCTTCCATTTTTCAAATAATTTTTTATATTTTGGATCTATGTGAATCTTGTTATGAGCATCTGGAATCATTGTCCTAAATTTATACATCTGAAACTCTTTTCCACCTTTTCCAATCCTCTTGGGGCTTTTTACAAATATCTCTCCTTTATCAGATATGTAAATAGTAAGTGAAATAATTAGTATAAATGGGCTAGAAAGTATTAATAGGACTAACGAAATTAATATATCGAAGATTCTTTTAATTTTCTCTGACATAATTTTGAAGCCTGTAGGTAAAGATTTCGGAAGCGAAATTATTTGCCTGTTTTCTACAATTATCAGGACTGAAGTCTTCGCTTTTAAATTCTCTGAGGATTTTAGAGAGGGTATCTACATCATATTTATCAAAGAATATTCCTGTCTTTGGATTGTATTCTGATATTGTTTCAGTTACACCCCCATCTTTATAAGCTATAACTGGAGTTCCTGCTGCATTTGCTTCTACTGGAACTATACCAAAATCTTCTCCTTTTACAGGAAATACTAGAGCCTTAGATCTGGATAAGAGATTGATTTTCTCCTCTTCTGTTGTATAACCAAGAAATTTAATTAATCCCTTTGCATTTAGTTTTTTAACTAACTTCTTCATTTGGTCTAAGTCATCTCCCATGCCAGATATTTTTAACGGAACATTTGCCTTTACAGCAGCTCTTATTGCCAAATCTACTCCTTTGTATGTTTCTACTCTCCCATGGTATAGGAACCAATTTTCTTTTCTATTTACCTTTTTAAATTCTTTTATTTTCTTTACTTCTACTGGAGGATATATTACATCACTATTTAGACCGTAGTATTTCTTTATTCTCTCTTTTACTACATTTGATATAGCAACTATCTTTGTACATCCTTGAGCAGCTTTCAAGTCCATTTTTCTCCACCTATTTTCTATCATTTTACCTACTGATCCTCGGTATATCTTGTAGAAGAATCTCAAAATGCCTTTAAGTTGATTGATACTTTTTAATGTTCTTGCTTCTTTTTCCCAAAGAAATTTTGGTGGTGTCATACAGATATTTATATGTTTTGTTTTCTTTGCTTTTATAAATTTTGAGAATGCTATAGAGAAAGATATTATTGAATCGTAACCTTTGAATTTGAATAATCTATATGCAACTGGTTGGAATATGAGATATATTTGTCTCCATTGTATCTTGTTGAAAAGATATTGCATAAAAGAATGGTGTATTTTTATATCACCGTAGAAACTTTTTACAAATTCTTTGTCATAGAATGCTGTATATACTTCACTATTAGGAAATGTCTCCAATATATATTTCAGATGTACTTCTGCTCCTCCATGTTTAAATAGTGGTTCACATACTATTGCTACTCTATCTTCTGCTACCTTTACTTTTTTCTTCTTTGTAGACATTAATCAGATATTTTTTTAAATTACTTAAGAATCTGTCTTCAGTGAATTTCTTAGATTGTTTTATTATATCCTTTTCATTATATATTGTTTTATCAAAGTTCTTAAGTAAGTGGATTAATTCTTCTTTGGTATTAAAGAATTCCCCTGTCTTACCCTCTAATACCGTTTCTAATAATCCCCCCTCTTTATATCCTAATACAGGAGTCCCACAAGCCATTGCTTCTACAGGTACAAGACCAAAGTCCTCTATTCCACAGAAGAGAAGTGCTTGTGCATTTTTATATAGGGAGAGTATGTCAGTATAGTTTAGGAATCCAAAAAATTCTATATTTCTATTTCCTTTGGCTATATTTCTTAGGTATTTTTCATCTGGGCCTTCTCCAACTATCAGAAGCTTTTTGTTGGCTTTTATACAAGCTTCTATTGCCCAATCTACTCTTTTGTAGTCATATAAACGAGATACAACCAAAAAATATTTCTTCGATATATCGTATTTCTTAGACAGATTTTCTTTCTTAATATCTATATTTCTTATCCCTGGATATATTAGAGTTGAATCTTCCTTATATGTCCTTTTTATTTTCTTCTGTATATATTTTGAATTTGCTACCCAATAGTCCACTCTTCTGGATATACTCCAGTCCCACATTCTAAGGTATGTGTTTAATATTTTTGATATTGGTTTGTATATCCATTTTAATTTTGAACCTCGTATATTTAACTCATTGTCCCAAAGACTTCTAGGAGGTGTCATGACAAGTGCTACATGGGGTTGGTATATCCCTGTAATTACTCCTCTTGCTGGACCAGCAGATATACTAATTACAAGATCATATCCATCTAAATTAAAGCTTTCGTATGCAAGCGGATTAAATATCTTAAGATGTCTGGGAGATATGTATTTAAATTTCCTTTGTACAAAACTTGTATAGATTTTCTGTTTAATTGGTGGATATTTATCCTTCTTAAAAAGAATTGTATATATATCTGCATGAGGAAGTATTTTTAATACAGAGAATAGTTCAATATCAGCGCCTCCAAGTGCAGTCATTTGATCAACAACAATAGCTACACGTGGGAACAAAATTTTTAAATCATTCATTGGATATTATAGCTCTGGAATGTCCTCTCCATCAAATCCGAAATCATCTGCTGTTACATCTTCTTCCTCTGAATCTAACTGTTCTAATGCTTTAGATAGTTCATCATCTACAGGAACCTCTGCTTTTGGGGCAGAATCATCATGGTCATCATCAGGGAATATTACATCTAATCCCATATCATCATCTTTGGTTGGGTCTATACCTTCATCATTTAAATGAGCCCCTTCATCCATGAGTATTATATTAGGTTCTTCTTTTTCTGTATCTACATACTCCTCTTCTTCTTCCTGTGCACCATTGCCATTCTTCTTCCCATTATTTATATATTTTTCTGCTTCCTCTCCAAACTTCTCAACAACATTTATTACTTTCATTGGTTCTCCACAGCTACAAAGCTTTATCTCTTCAATCTCTTCTTGGCAATTAGGACAGGAGTAATAGACTACATGTACACTCTTCCTTGGTGTTATCACCTCATCCTTTTTTGTTTTTGTAGAGTGTGGCATTTTTTTGTTAATTAATTTGTAGTATCAAAATAGTATATTGTTTACAATGAATGTGTCAATAATCCCATAGCACTACTAATTTAGTCATATTTTGG